>JBKBTC010000058.1:0-6834 GCA_046291435.1 Caldimicrobium sp.
AAAAATAAAAAATCTAACGCCATAAAGCGCTAAAACATATATTTAAAAAGATTTTTCTTAATAATTACCAACGAAAATGAGCAAATACTCTATTAGATTCAGCCATACGATGGGTATCTTCTCTTTTCTTTATAGCGACACCTTTTTCATTATAGGCATCCCAAAGTTCATTAGCCAGTCTTTCTACCATAGTTTTTTCCCCACGAGCTCGAGCAGCATTAATAATCCATTTTATAGCTAAAGAAACTTGTCTGTCCGGTCTTACCTCTACAGGCACTTGATAATTTGCACCGCCTATTCTTCTTGACCTTGTCTCGATTAAAGGTTTTACCTTCTCTACAGCGGTTTCAAAAATCTTCAAAGGATCTTCTCCGCCTGATTTCTCCCTTAAAACCTCTAATACATTATAGAAAATCTTATATGCTGTACTTTTCTTACCATCTTGCATTAAGTTATTTATAAATTTAGCAACTAATACACTTCCAAACTTGGGATCTGGTGGTATTTCTCTTTTTGGTACAGGTCCTTTTCGTGGCATCTTTTTACCTCACCTACTTTGTTGTTTTTGGCCTTGGTGTGCCATATTTTGAACGAGATTTCTTCCTGTTCTGCACACCAGCCGCGTCCAGTGCACCTCTTATAATTTTATATCTAACTCCAGGCAAATCTCTTACACGCCCACCTCTTACCAATACAACTGAGTGTTCCTGCAAATTATGTCCAATACCAGGTATATAGGCTGTTACTTCAATACCATTGGTAAGCCTGACCCTTGCCACCTTCCTTAAAGCAGAATTAGGTTTTTTAGGTGTTACTGTATAAACTCTAACACAAACTCCTCTCTTTTGAGGGTTTCCCTGTAGAGCAGGGGCTTTCGACCTTTTCTCTTTTTTCTTTCTCCCATACTTAACTAACTGATTTATCGTAGGCATCGTCTTCAACCTCTCCTTTATTAAAATCAAATTTGACAAGCCCTTTATATACAACTATTTTTTAAAACTGTCAAGAGGGGTAAAAACAATTCTATAAAGCTAATTTTTTTAAAATATCTGTAGCTGTTACAATTCCTACAGGCATAAATTTACCAATAGCTGAAGGACCTATTACAAGTAATCTATGGATTTTATTTCCCACCATTTTTCTTGCAGCTTCTTCTATTGTAGCATCTCCTTCAATTGTATAGGGCTTTGGATTAAGTAAATCTTCAGCTGTCATTTCAAATATTTTCTCTCTATACTTTTTTAAAGCTAATAAAATGTCTGTTTTACTTATTATTCCCATAAATTCGCCATTTTCAGCTACCACTATTACTGCAGAAATACGATTATCTAATAGGGTATTTAAAATCTCTTCAAAGGTTGAAGTGTATGGTATTGTAAAAAGGGTTCTGTTCATAATATCAATTACTTTTATCTCATTTATTGCCATAAAAGCTCTCCTTTTAAAATTATTTTGGCAAAAATTTGCCTTCTTATTATTATAATATCAAAATCCGAAAATTTAAAGTAGGGCTTTTTTATGTGTTATCCTAATAAGAAATAAATTCATAAAGTAAAATTACACTGATGGTCTTTGCTAATTTGGTATCCGCAGGCTTTAGCCTGAAAGTGCGCAACCTAAAGGTTGGGGCTACCGAATGTGTGAAAAACCAAAAATCTTGCGCAAGATGAAGCTACGGCTACCGAAAAACATAAAATTTCAAAAGGTTTGATTACCACAGGTTTAGCCTGTGAAATCCCTGGTAGCTGCAGGCTTTAGCCTACGTGAGAAAAAAAGCATATATTTAATTACAGTTAAAAGAAAATTCTCATCCGATGCAAAGTTTAAATGTAATTATATTAATAGGTCTTGATATTTTAGTAAAATATATTAAATTAAAATAAAATACGATTATATCAATCCAAAGAGGAGGTAAGGGCTATGTTTAAACTATCAACTAAAGGCAGATATGCTGTAAGAGCGATGTATGAAATTGCCAAGGCCTATCCTGAGGGAGTCACTTTAGATGAGATTTCAGAGCGGCAGAAGATTTCCCGCGTTTATTTAGCTCAAATTCTAAATAGGCTAAGGCAGGCAAGATTAATTAAATCTTCCCGTGGTCCTGGTGGTGGTTATGTTTTAAGAAAACCACCAGAGCAAATTTCCCTTTACGACATTCTGGAACCCCTGGAAGGTCCAGTTTGTATTGCCTCTTGCATTGATCCAGCAGAAGGTTGTGAAGAAGTTGATGAATGCATTGCCTATCCTATTTGGAAAAAAATTGCTCAATACATAGAATGTATGCTTAAAAATGTTAAGCTTGATGCACTTATTAAAAATTTTAATCCTCAGGACAAGGAAAAGTATGCTGAATCTGTAACCTTGAAGTGTTTTTAAATTCCCTATAGAGGCAATATGAGTTTTAAGTTGAATTTTCCACTTGAAAATAGAGAGATTCTCCTGAATCTAAGTGTTGGAGATTTTGTTGAAATTTCAGGGTGGATCCTATGTGGAAGAGATGCTACTTGTAGAAAAATTTTAAAGGCTATAACAGAAGAGGATTTTCAATTTGATTTCACTCATCACCTTATGTATTATGTAGGTCCCACACCAGCTCCTCCAGGAAAAATAATAGGTTCTTGTGGTCCAACCACTTCTTCACGGATGGACGATTTTATGAAAGAATTTTTTGACCTGGGACTTTCTGCTACCATGGGGAAGGGTAAACGCTCAAATAAGGTTAGAGAACTTCACGCCTTCTACAAGAGGGTCTATTTCATTACCTTTGGAGGAGCAGGGGCATATCTTTCTCAATTTGTGAAAAAGGTTGAACCCATAGCATGGGAAGAATTAGGTCCTGAGGCTTTTTTCCGAATAAAAGTAGAAAGCTTTCCTGCAGTTGTAGGTATTGATACAGTGGGGAGAGATCTCTATGAGAGATCTTCTCCGCTTTTTCCAGCTTGATAGAAGTTATGTTTTTCCAAGTCTTCAAATAAAATAATCACAGCCTCTGGAGAAATATTTAAATTTTTGACCAAAATTTCTGTTATATCCTGAGCTATTTTTTTCTTTATTTCTTTATCTCTTCCAGTAAACAGGCTTATTTTTACTACAGGCATATTTAACCTCCTTAACTGGAAACTACCGGTTTATCTAATAGATAAACTAATCCTTCAAAAAAGGCTATCTTTTCCTCAGTAGTTTTTTTAAAAATTGAAACATGATAGGATGCCAAATTTTTACCTCTATGAAATTCTTCAGCCCTTGCGATTAAAATATCTCCTACCTTTGCAGGCTTGATATAAGTTATATTTGCCTTAACAGCTAAAGCAACGGTTCCATATGAGTTTGAGGCTAAGGCAAAAGCAAGGTCAGCTAAGGTAAAAATAACCCCTCCTTGGCAAATCTGTGCAGCGTTTAGATGGTTTTCTTTAACTTGCATTTCTATTTCTGCAAAGCCCTCCTTGACATCTAAGATTGAGGCTTCTAAAAACTCAAAAAGCCTATCATTTTGATAGATATATTCCTTTACTCTTTCAAGCTGGGTTGTCTTCATTATAAGACTCCTTTTTAATTAAATTTTCCCCAAAGCTCTCCCCATTCCGGATAATATAAATTAGAAAAGGGAAGATAGGAATGGAGAAGAAGAGAATCTAAGTGTAATAAAAAAATTCCCTTCTCTTTTTTTTCTTTTCCTTTAAATATTAGATAATCTCCTGTTGGTGAAAAAGTAGGATCTGTAATTTCAATAGGAAGGCTAACCCTCTTCCTTTCTTGAGTTTTTAAATTAACAAAAATTAATTCTCTTTTTCCTGAGAGATACATTAAAACTGGCTTTTTAGGTGAAAATCTCGGTGAAGTATTATAACTGCCTTCATAGGAAATTCTTTGGGTTTTTCCTGTTTCTAAATTTAAGAGATAAACTTGCGGCTTTCCTGACCTATCTCCCACATAAGCCAAAAATTTTTCATCAGGACTTAAATCTGCTACTTGTTGAATTCCCTTATCAGTTGTAATAGGCTTAATAGAGCCATCCTCAAGGTTCAATTGATAAATATTAACATCGCTCTGCTTACCAACAGAGAGATAAATTATCTTCTCATTAGAGGAAAATAAGGGAGGAGAACTTACTTCGGGTAAGTGAAATTTTTTAGTCTCTTCTGTTACCAAATCGTAAATTAGCAAATTGTAATCCCTGCGGTCATAGGAAATATAGGCAATTTTCCTTCCGCTTGGGGAAAATTTAGGAAATAGGATTAAATTAGCGGTCCCAATAGCTTTTAGGTTCTTTTTTGAAAAATCCATAACATATAGGGTATCAGAGGAAGAAGAGCGTTTAACAAAGGCTAAACGGGTAAAGCTTAATCCTTTATAAGGGGATATGGCTTCAATTATTTGATTGGCTAAAGCATAAATTAATAAATGGCTATTTGTCGCTTCAATGAAATAAGTTTTGAGAACTTTATTTTCAAATAGATCTAAAATTTCTCCTTTAAAGGAATACCCTTTATTTTTAGCTTCAAGATGTCCTCTAACAAGAAATTCTTTATTTTTTTGTCCTGGCAAAGGAGGTTCTTTTAGGGCTAAACAAAAAAGATGATAATTAAGTATGGTTCTAAGAAAAGAGGTCATTTCATCCTTGGCATCTCCCTCTATGGTTGGAATTCTAACAATGATTTTGCTGTAGGCTTGAGGTGTTATAGTAATAGTTGAGACTTCTTCTGAGTAAAGAGAGGAGGAAAGAAAAAAGAAGAAGATCACTGAAAACTTTAGTATAAAGCTATAAATCATTTTCACTTTCCATTTTGACCAAATCTTCAAAGCGAATATCCATACCAAGAATACCTAAAATTTCATCTTGCTCATTTCTTATCGGGGCTGAAACAGTGATACATAGAGTATTAGTAACCTTTGAAGTATAAAAATTAGATACATATATTTTTCCATTCTTCAAAGGATTAAGGAACCAGGGTCTGTCTTCAAAAGTTTCTCTTGCAAGAAGTTCTTCAAATTTTTTCTTAAATTCAAAGTTATTTGAAAGCCCAAGTAAAGGTCTCCCTTCAGTATCTACAATGTATATAAATTGCACATAGGGGTGTTCTTCTAAAAAGATTTTAAATAGAGATTTAATTCTTTCTAAATCGAGGGATATTATTTCTTTTTCTTGGACCATATCCTCAATTATTTTGCTCATAAGGGAGGTAGTATATTTTCTTAGATGGTCTAATTCAGATTCAAAAAGCTCAGGTAAATGTTTTTTAGTGAGAGCAAGCATTTCTTCATTTGAGATAGGCGTGATCCTACCCTTTTCATATTGTTCTTGAATTTTTTTATAAATTTTGACGATGCCTGGGTGTCTTTTATCTACCTGTTTATCCCCTGTTAATTTAAAATGGGTATTAATCCAATAGGCAATACCAGCGGTACCGCTTTTGTCTGTAATTATTATTTGAATAGGTCTTTTTAATATTTTTTGAGAATCGAAGGAGTTATAAATTTCTTCATTTTTTATGATACCATCAATATGGATACCCGCTCTTGTTGCATTAAAGTCTTCACCAACAAAAGGTTGTCTTGGAGGGATTTTTTCTTTAAGAACTTCTTCATAATATTTAGCAATTTCTGTAATTACTGTGGTATCCATTCCATCAGAAGACCCCTTTAAAGCCATGTATTCAAAAACCATGGCTTCAAGAGGGGTATTTCCTGTTCTTTCTCCTATTCCAAGGAGAGCACAGTTTACATAACTACAACCATAAAGCCAAGCGCATGTGGCATTAACAACGCTTTTATAATAATCATTATGTCCATGCCATTCTAAAAGTTCTTCTGGCACTCCAGCCTCATCAATTAAAGCTCTAATTAACTTGGGTATACTTATAGGTAAAACAGCTTCTGAATAGGGTACACCTACTCCAAGAGTATCACAAAGCCTTATTTTGATATCAATTCCACTTTCTTCTCTTAGTTTCATAAGTTCTATAGCAAAGGGAATTACAACTCCGTAAATATCAGCTCTCGTCACATCTTCAAAATGACATCTTGGTCTGATCCCATAAGAAAGAGCTTCTTTCACAACGGACAAATAATCTTCTAAAGCTTCTTTTCTTGTCTTTCCAAGTTTTAAGTAGATGTGATAATCTGAACAAGAGGTGAGCATTCCCGTTTCTTTTAATCCCACCTCTTTTACTAATTTTAAATCTTCTTTTTTAGCCCTAATCCAGCCAGTTATTTCGGGATATTTATATCCAAGCGATAAACATCTTTCTAAGGCCTCTCTATCTTTTGCAGTGTAGAGAAAAAATTCGGTCTTTCTGATTATACCGTTGGGACCACTTAAACGGTGTAAAAATTTGTAGAGAGTTTCTATTTGTTCAGGAGTATAAGGTGCTCTTGCCTGTTGTCCATCTCTAAAAGTGGTATCAGTGATATAAAAATTAGGAGCTGGTTTAGGGGGAATATATTTTCCATCAAAAAATATCTTGGGAGGTTCTGTATAGGGGAACAAATCTTTAAAAAGCTCAGGTTCCTTTCTGTCAACAAGAGGATATCTTTTCCAATCGGGACCTTTTTTTAACACAGGATACCTCCTTTGAGGAAATTTATTTAAAATCTAAAACTTATTAAGAAAAATGTCAAGAAATCGCGATTTCTTAAAAATAATCTCTTTGAAATGGGATTGTTTCTTCTTTACAATCTCAACTATTTTACCAATAATCTTGTCACACTCTCTACCACTTTTCATTCTAAAAGTTTTTTACTTTTTAATATTTTCCTTCTGGATTGTTTTAATTTTTTCTTTCTGGCTAAAGCTTGCGGTTACCCAGAGAGATAAAATTTTGTAGGGGCTTATGG
>JBKBTC010000059.1:0-6670 GCA_046291435.1 Caldimicrobium sp.
ACTGTAGCAGGCGCTGCAATGAAATAGACATTCAAATTTTTGACAGTTGTCAAAAAAGTGATATTATAATTTTCATGAGCTACCTTCTTGAAACTCGTAATCCTCAAATGCAAGAGGTTTTGCAAATTGCAAAGAAGGTAGCTCCAACCTCAAGTACAGTTCTTCTTTTAGGGGAATCTGGCACAGGAAAGGAAGTCATAGCAAGGTATATTCATCATTTAAGTGGAAGGAAAGGTGCCTTTATAGCAGTTAATTGTGCTGCTTTGCCTGAGGAGCTTATAGAAGCAGAACTTTTTGGTTTTGAGAAAGGAGCCTTTACTGGTGCCATCAAAGCAAAGCCAGGAAAGTTTGAGTTAGCAAATGAGGGCACCCTTTTTTTAGATGAAATCGGTGATTTACCTTTAAAACTTCAAGCCAAACTTCTGCGTGCTATTCAAGATAAAGAAATTGTGCGTTTAGGTGGTGAAAAATCTATTAAGGTTAATACTCGTCTTATATCAGCCACTAATCAAAATTTAGAAGCTTTGGTGAAGGAGGGAAAATTTAGAGAAGACCTTTTTTTTAGACTTAATGTGATCCCTCTTGTTCTACCACCTTTAAGAGAAAGATTAGAAGATATACCCATATTAGCTGATTTTCTTTTAAAGAAAATTTGTGAAAGAGAGGGAAAACCATTGATTAAGCTTTCACCTGAGGTTCTTAAAGCCTTTATGATGTATTCTTGGCCAGGAAATATCCGAGAATTTGAAAATGTACTTGAAAGGATGGTAATTTTATCGGATACAGATGTATTAACCATAGAATATCTGCCCTATAATCTAAAAGAAAAGCTTTTATTACATGTAAAAGATGAAGAGAAGGAGCTTAAAGAAACACAAGAAAGGGATGATTTGATAGATGAAAGAAGATATTTTCATGCAAAGTGGTTAAATCTTCCAGATCTGGAACAGGAAGAAATAAATCTCTCTGAACTTTTAAAAAACATAGAAATCTTTTATCTTAAAAGGGCCTTAGATTTGTCTGGCGGAGTAAAAAGTAAAGCAGCTAAACTTTTGGGTTTAAATAGAACTACTCTTATTGAAAAACTAAAAAAATATAATTTGGCATAAAATTTGAAAATTTATTTATATGCTCCAGGCTTTCAAATGGGTATTAATATATTTAGTATTTGCAATTCTCTTCACGAATAAAAGTCCCTTTGCGCAGGCAGAAGAAAAAAATAAGAGAGAAACTCTAAGGGGTCTACTTTTTAATAATACTTCTATACATTATGAAGGGGAAAACATAATAAAGAAAATAAAAGAGGCGCACTCTGTAAAGGACTATGATACAGTGGTAAAGTTGCATCAAAAATTGCCAGCTTATGTGCAGCTGACTCCTGAAGAATTTTTAATGCTTGCGGAGAGTTATTTTGAAAGGGGATATTTGGAGAAAAGTATAGAGCTTTCTGAACGAGCAGAAAGTTTAAGAAGAGGTACAACTCTTTCTTGTGATGCGACCTTTCTCAAGGCAAAAGCCCTATTGCTTTTGGGTAGGGAAAAAGAGGTAAATAAAGTTCTTTCCTATTTAAATGAGGAATTTTGTCAAACCCATTTAGGTGAGAAATTAGAGGCGCTAAAAAAATTCATTTCAAAAAAGGAAAGGGCTGAAATTGAGGATAAAAAGTACTTAAGTTTTATACAAGAGTTTCAAAGAGCAAAAATAGGATATTTATTGAAGAAGGGGCAATTAAAAGATGCCGAAAGGGAGATTTTTAATTACATTAATCTGACAGGAGATTATAAATTTGGAATGAATTATCTATTTCAATTAGCAGAAGCTTATTTAGAAAAGGGGGAGGTCTTACAGGCAAAAAAGTATTATCAGTTAATTATTACCGAATGGGATCTATCTAAAGAGGCTTTTTTATCCAAATTTAGACTTTATCAAATAGCTTATGAGAGGGCAACTATTAAAGAACTTCTTCCTCCAAAAACCATAGAAGACTTACTTTCCTTTATAACCCAGATAAAAATAAAGTATCCTCAAGAAAAGATAGCAGAAGAGGCATCCTTTCTGGAAGTAAGAATATATTATGAAAGAAAAGACTGGGAAAAGGCAAGACTAAGAGCCAAGGAGTTTGTAGATAATTTTAAGGAAAGTCTTTTTTTAAGCAAAGCAAAAGAAATATTTTGCAAAGCATCTGTATCCTTAGTTCCAGAGTGGTTCAATAAAGGAAAAATTGCGGAGTTACAAAAAATAGCAGAAGAAGATAGAGATTTTTTTGAAAAAGTAGAATGTGGTGATTTTTATTATGCCCTTGGTACTGAATTTTTAAAATACAATCTAAGTTCTATAGCTCTTTATTATTTACTTAATGCCTACAATTTGAAACTTTCTCCAGAGGTAAAAGGAGATTACTACCTAAGCTTAGCCTATCTATCCTTAGAGAAAAATGAGGTTGATTTAGCTACATCCCTTTTTAATTACTTAAAAAGGGTGGGAAACAGTAATTTAAAGACCAAACCTGAATATATGTATATAGAAAACTATTTGGCTTTAAGGGCAGATTTTAATAAAGGGCTACAATTATTAAGAAGCGTTATGAATTCTAATTTGCCAGCATACTTCAAGCATAAGTTAATTTATACTGCTTATATGCAGGCTTTAAAATTAAAAAAGTTCACCATTGCTTATAATTTATTACAAACTCCTTTTTATGAAGCAACTTTAGAGGATTACTTAATTTTACTTACAGAGAGTTTTGAAAGGGATCATAAGATTTTTGAAGACCTTCTAAGGGAAGCAAAGAAAAAATTTCCCAAGAGCAATAGACTTCTTTTTTTAGAGGCATACTATTTAGAAAAAAGGGGCGATCTTAAATTAAGTCAAGAAATTTGGGAAAAGTTAAATCAAGAGGGATCAAGGGAAGGTAGAATTGCCAAAGAGTTTATAAAATTGCAAAAACTTGCTGAAGAGGCAAGAAGATTAGTCTATTAGTATGAAGGGCACTGTAGGTATAGTTGGGGATTCCATTGAAATAAAGCTTTTGAAAGAAAGTTTGGAAGAAAAGGGGTATAGAGTTTTTCTCTGGAAAAGGGGAACCTTTGATTTAAGTGAAATTAATACAGACCTTCAAGTGTTAGTCTATACTCTAACTTTAGAAGAAGGAGAAGATAACCTTTTCATAGAAAAGGTCCTTAAGGAAAAAAAATTCCCCCTTATCCTTCTTGCAGAGAGGCTATCACTGGATAAAGCAATTGAATTAATTAGAAAAGGAGTAAAAGATATTAAGCTTTTAAGCACTCCTTTGGACTTAATAGAAGCATCTATCCTTTCTGTTTTAGAAGAAAAAAAAGTTGCTCAATTGGAAGAAGTATTTCTTACCTGTGAGCCTAAGCTTTTAAAAATATTAGGCGCCTTAGAAGCAGTAGCTAAGACCAAAGCGCCGGTATTAATTATTGGAGAATCAGGCACTGGCAAAGAGCTTCTTGCAAAATATATCCATCAAAAAAGTCCTCGCAAAGGGGGACCCTTCATTGCTATAAATTGTGCTGCCCTTCCAGAGACCTTGCTGGAATCAGAACTTTTTGGCTATGAAAAAGGTGCTTTTTCAGGGGCTAACTTTAGAAAAAAAGGGAAAATTGAATTGGCAGATCAGGGTACTTTATTTTTAGATGAGATTGGAGAAATGAGCTTACCACTTCAAAGTAAACTTTTAAGAGTGCTTCAAGAAGGAGAGATTGATAGATTAGGAGGCTATTATCCCATTAAAGTTGATTTTCGTCTCATCTCTGCTACAAATAGAGATATAGAAAAGGAAATAGCTGAAAATAGATTCAGGTCAGACCTCTATTATAGGATCAATGTAATTACTGTAAAGATACCACCTTTAAGAGAAAGAAAAAATGATGTCAAATTGTTGGCAAAGTACTACTTGGAAAAATTTTCCGCATTATATGGGAAGAAATTTAGGGACTTTAGCGATAGGGCAATTAGATTTTTATTAAATTATCCTTTTCCTGGAAATGTTAGAGAATTAAAAAATATGATAGAACGCGCAGTAATTATATGCAACGAAGATTATATTGATGTCAAATATTTGACTAATCCCTTTGATGAAGGGGAAGGCAAAAGCGATATGGTATATAGTAGAGATGGGGAAATAGCTGAGGAGAAAAATAATTTAGGCACAAAATTTGATTTATTTGTAGAAGAGATAAAGACACTTGAGGAAATGGAAAGGGAAGCAATTTTAAAAGCTTTGAGATTGACCAAGGGAAATAAGACTAAAGCTGCAGAATTGTTAGGGATTACGGTGAGGACTTTGAGAAATAAGTTAAGTGAATATAAAGAAAAGGGACTAATTTCTTGGGAGGAGTTTTGAACTATGTGGGGAAGTTTTCAAAAGCTTTTAGATACGGTTAAAGTTTCCCTAAGGTTAAGGGCTTCACGCCATCAATTAATTTCTTCTAATATTGCCAATGTAGATACTCCAGGATACAGAAGAAAAGACCTTCCCTTTGAAAAGATTATGGAAAAGTACATAACATCAGAGAGATCTTTAAAGACCACTCAAAAAAAACATTTTCCCCTTAGGGATGGAAATATGGAAACATTGAGAAGAGAAAACTTTTTTTCCACCTTAGGCACGCCAAATAATGTGAGTTTAGAGGAAGAAATGATTATTCTAACGGAGAACCAACTTTTATATGAGACAACCCTTCAGGCTTTAAGTAAAGAATTGGAAAGACTAAAGGAAATTATCACGGAGGGAGGTAAGTAGAGATGAACCTATTAATGGCAGGAAGGATAGCCCAAAGCGGACTTTTAGCTCAAAGGATTAGAATAAATGTAGCAGCAACCAACTTAGCTAATGCTCAAGTTACAAGAACATTGGAGGGAGGACCTTATAAGGCAAAGAATGTGGTATTAGAAGCTATTCCCTTATCTAAAACGCAACCTATGTTGAAACAAGTAAAAGTGGAGGCTATTGTTGATGATCGAGCTCCTTTTAAAGAGGTTTATGATCCGGGTCATCCTGACGCAGATGAAAGGGGAATTGTTAAGTATCCTAATGTAGATGTTATAACTGAGATGGTAGAGCTACTTTCAGCAAGTCGTGCCTATGAAGCAAACCTTAGTGTTCTTACAACGACAAAAAGTATGTATTTAAGAACTTTAGACCTTCTTAAATAATTTTAGAGGAGGATAGTTATGAAAGTTAACGAACTCTTAGCTGGAAAAATGCTTACCTATCAGAAGTTGGAAAAGGGAACGAAGGCTGATTTTCAAAAGATTATTTTAGAAAAGCTTAAAGAGGTAGATCAAAAAGAAAAGGAGGCAGAGCAAGCTCTTTTGTCCTTAGCTAAAGGTGAAGAGATTGACCCAGCTGAGGTAGCACAAAAAATTTCTACGGCAGATGTTAGCATGAAACTCTTGCTCAGAGTAAGAAATAAGGTTTTGGAAGCCTATCAAGAGATAATGAGAATGCAAATTTAGAAAACATTAATTTTTAGAGGGTTAAAATGTCTCCCTTAAATTTGAGACAAAGTCTTGAGCAGATCAGAGAAGTTTGGTCAAAATTACAAACTAAGCAAAAAATACTTTTAGCAGGAGGAATCTTAGGTGCAACTTTTTTCATAACTCTTTTGATATGGCTAATTGGAAGGACTCCTATGGACCTCCTCTATAGAGGGTTAGATGAAGCTACTGCAGGGCAAGTAATTCAATACTTAAAGGAACAGAAAATCCCTTATAAGATAGAAAAAGATGGTAGTATTTACATACCTAAAGAGAGAGTTCCTGAGGTTAGGATGGAAATAGCAAGTAGAGGTCTTTTAGGTGGAGGAGGTCCTGGTTTTGAGCTTTTTGATAAAGAAAAATTGGGATTAACGGAGTTTCAAGAAAAAGTCAATTATCAAAGAGCTTTAGAAGGGGAACTTGCAAGGACTATTATGGGAATTAAAGGTGTAAAATCTGTAAGGGTGCATTTGGCTTTACCTAAGGAGAGTCTTTTTATTGAGGAAGAGAAGCCTCCTAAGGCTTCAGTATTATTAGAATTAAAACCAGGGTTCAATTTAAATAATGACCAAGTAAGAGGAATAGTGAATTTAGTTAGTGGAGCGGTTCCTAAACTTGACCCTAAAAATGTAGTAGTTGTGGATGCAATTACAGGAAAAAAACTCTATGCCTTTGAAGGCGAAGATTTTGAGGCTTCAACTACGCAACTGGCTTATAAAAAAAGAGTAGAAGAGAGTTTAAAAAATAAAGTGGAGGAGCTTTTAAGTTCCGCCTTAGGATATGGTAAGACTATAGCACAAGTAACAGTTGACCTATCCTTTGACAAAGAGAATTTAGTAGAGGAAAAGGTTAATCCTGAGGA
The DNA here is from genome assembly GCA_046291435.1 of Caldimicrobium sp. Lineage (GTDB taxonomy): Bacteria > Desulfobacterota > Thermodesulfobacteria > Thermodesulfobacteriales > Thermodesulfobacteriaceae > Caldimicrobium. The sequence continues at coordinate 6,365 of JBKBTC010000059.1, forward strand.
AAGTGCTGTTATCTCAGAGGACTTAGAAGAGGAGACAAGACAAACGAAAGCACAAGGCGAAGAGGGGGTTGCAGGTGTAAAAGGGGCTTTAACTCAAAAATTTGAGGCAACAACTTCTCCTCAGGCGCAAGGAGAAAGCTATACAAAAAAGCGAGTGGTAAGAAATTACGAAGTAAGTAAAAGAGTAAGAAATCTTGAAATTTCACCAGGCAGTATTAAGAGAATTAGTGTAGCAGTAGTAGTAGATAAAAAAGTTTTATCAGAAAACGAGACTGGAAAGATTGAATGGATAGAAAATTTAGTAAA
>JBKBTC010000060.1:0-6494 GCA_046291435.1 Caldimicrobium sp.
GGTTTTTTGTTGGGAGGGATATTATTAAGTCAAGCTTTAAGTACTCATCATGAGATGCAAAGCAAGCCCGTAATTTTAAAAGCCTGTGGGATTTCAGGTTGTCATCAAGCTGCGCCATCAGAATTTAGAGGAAATTTGGTCTCAGTATCCTTAAAAGCAGAGTTAATCCAGATTGATACAGGAGCCACTTGGAATGTTAAGTTTGATGATAATACAAAGGTTGTAGGATGGAATCAACCTTTAAACAAGTTAAGCAAAGGAGCTCCCATTAAAATTGTTTACACTAAAAAAGGAGATGAGCTTTATGCTACTCTTATCAGTGTAAAACCACCTTTATCTGTACCACCTGAGAAAAAGGTTTCTGTAGAAGAGATGAAGAAAATTTGGGAAGAAAGGAAGGCATTACTTGTTGATGCAAGACCAGCTCCAAAATACAATGAAGGTTTTATCCCAGGTGCTATAAATATACCTTTTGCGGAAATGGATAAATATTTAGATAAAATGCCAAAGGATAAAGAAGCTTTAATTGTAACCTATTGTGAAGGTCCAAGGTGAGCGCTTTCTCCTGGTTTTGCCCGTAGGGCAGAAGGGATGGGATGGAAAAATGTGAAAGTTTTTCATGATGGTATTCCTGCTTGGAAAAAAGCAGGTATGCCTGTTGAAGTTTCAGTAAACCATGTTAAATCCTTACTTGAGAAAGATATGCCATTTGTCTTGATTGATTTAAGAGACCCTAAAGAAGCCGCTAAAGAGCATTTACCTAATGCAGTAAATATACCTATTAGCGAATTGTCTAAGTATAAGGATAAATTTCCTGAAAGAAAAAAAGCTCCCATATACCTCTATGGTTTACCGGAAAAGGAATTAATTAAAGCCTTTAATATTATCAGAAATTGGGGATATGAAAATACTGGGTTTATTAGGGATGCTATAGATAGTTGGAAAAAAATTGGTGGTAAAATAGAAAGTTCTGCCTTAAAGAAAGAAATAGTTTATATTCCTAAACCTGTTCCTGGAAGTTTTGATATTGAAAAATTTAAACAAATAGTATTTTCTGACATACTTCCAGATAATTATTTTATAATTGATGTAAGAGAGCCTGACGAAGTGCAGGCTGGCACTTTCAAATTTGCCAAAAATATTCCTTTAGGAGACCTCGCTAATAGAATAAATGAAATACCCAAGGATAAAACTATTATATTATTCTGTGCAACAGGGGTTCGTTCTGAGATGGCTTATACCATCCTAAAAGATAAAGGGTTTAAAGCCTATTTTATCAACGCTAATATAACTTTTGAAAATGGAAAAGTAAATATTGAGCCTAAGGATTAATTTAAAATTGTGGATTGAAAATCGAGACCCCAGGAAAATTTTATTCCTGGGGTTCTCTTTTTAATTAAAAGTTATATTCTGCAGGTATTAGTCCCCTTGACTTCAATCGCAGGCTAAAGCCTGCGGCTACCAAATTTTCAATCAGGCAAAGCCTGCGTCCTTCAAGGAAAACTGATTTGTAATTTGACTAAGAACTACAAAGTCTTGGCACTAAAGAAATTCTTAGTTATAATTGTTTCAAATGTTTTTTCAACCAGCTTTGGAAATAAAAAATTTAAAAAAAAACTATGGATCAAAAGAGGCTTTAAAAGGGATTTCCCTGTCTCTTAATAAGGGCGAACTTTTTTCACTACTTGGTCCAAATGGAGCAGGAAAAACTACGACTTTACGTATTCTTTCAGGATTAACTTTCCCCTCGGCGGGTGAAGTGCTAATTTTAGGTAAATCTCTTCATCAGAATGAGTTGTGGGCAAAAAGAAAAATTGGCTTAGTGCCACAACATATTAATTTAGATGTAGAGCTAACAGTAGAAGAAAATTTAATCATACACGGGCTCTTATATAATATGAACTTAAAAGACATCAAAAAAAGAATCTCTGAACTTTTAGAATTTGCCGATTTAAAAGAGAGAGCAAAAGCTAAAGTGAAGGAACTTTCAGGAGGCTTAAAGAGAAGGCTGTTAATCATAAGAGCACTTTTTCATTCTCCTGAGATATTACTTTTAGACGAACCTACAGTAGGTTTAGATCCCCATATAAGAAGAAAATTATGGAATTTTATAAAGGTCATACAAAGCCGTGGGACTACTATTTTGCTAACCACTCATTATATGGAGGAAGCAGAGTTTCTTTCAGATCGCGTAGCTTTTATTTCTGATGGGAAAATTATAAAAATTGATACACCTCAAAATTTTATTAAAGCCTTAGGAGAAATAGCCTTAGATGTTTTTACTGAGGAGGGATACAAAACTTTTTACTTTCATCAAAAAGAAGAGGCTGAAAGAATGTTTTTAAAGTATTCTCAGTCAAATTCATATGTGACTTTAAGAAAGACTACATTAGAAGATGCCTTCATTAAACTTGCTGTGAAATAGAATGAAAGGGTTTTTGGCTATTTATTTACGAGAATTGCTTCTATTAAAAAAGCGATTTTTTAGAATATTACTTTCCTTTTCTATCAATCCCCTTCTCTATATTTTAGCCTTTGGTATTGGACTTGGTAAAAACATTTCAATTATGGGTAAATCTTATTTAGAGTTTCTTGTACCTGGTCTTATTGCTGCAAGCAGCATGTTACAAGCCTTTGCTATAAATGTAGAAATAAATGTTACAAGATTTTACCTAAAAGTATTTGAAGAATTTCAAACCGCTCCTCTTTCACCTATAAGTTATGCTTTAGGAGAAATTTTTTCAGGGGTAACTCGTGCTTTTTTATCGGTATTCATAATCATAACAATAGCCCTTTTTTTAGGAGGAATAGAATTTAACTTAGACCCTCTTTTTTTTCTAATAATCTTTCTTAACGCATTTATTTTTGCATCTTTAGGACTTGCCTCGGCAATGGCAATTAAGGCTCATGCAGACCAGACACTTATTACAAACTTTATAATAACTCCTATGATGTTTTTGGGAGGAACCTTTTTTCCTATAGAAAACTTGCCAAATTATGTAAAACCTCTACTTGAATATTTACCTATAACTATTACTTCTCAAACTCTTAGAGCTCTTCAATGGGGACACAAGATTTCTTATGAGAAGATATTAGTATTAGTAGCACTTACATTGTTAAGCTTTACCATAGCTTTTTTTACTATTAAAAAAGCCAAGGATTAAATATGGACATTTATAGAAATTCTAAAGCATTAAAATTAACCCTCCTTAGCTTAGTTGTTAGCCTTTTTATTTGTGCATTGAAATTTTTTGCCTATTTTTTGACTAAGTCCATTTCTATTTATTCTGATGCCTTAGAATCTATCATTAACATCTTTTCAGCATTTTTAGCTATGCTTGGTATTAAATTTGCTTTAAAACCACCAGATGAAGAACATCCTTATGGACACACCAAAATTGAATATTTTATAGCTATTATTGAAGGTCTCTTCGTCTTGTTTGCCTCTTTTTCTATTTTATGGAAAGCAATAAAAAGCTTTCTAAACCCTGAACCCCTATCTTATATAAACATGGGAATTATGCTTATCTCTTTATCTCTAATACTAAATGGTATTTTAGCTTGGATAATCTATAGAATTGGGAAAAGAGAAGCCTCTCCTATTCTTATATCTCACAGTATCCATCTTTTTACTGATGTGTTAACATCTTTGGGCGTAGTAATAGCAATTTTTTTGGTTAAAATATTTAATTTTTGGTACATAGATCCTTTACTTGCTATATTAATAAGTCTAAATATTTTGTTTATGGGATATAAAATATTTAAGGAGGCTATAAATTCCCTTTTAGATATGAGTGTATCACCTAATAAGAGAGAAGAGATAAAACAAATAATTGATAAGACAATCTTTGAAAGCACTATTAATAATATAGGTATTCATAATTTTAAAAGTAGAAAGGCTGGAAGAAAGGATTTCATTGAATTTCATTTAACAGTTCCAAAAGATACAACAGTAGAAGAGGCACATAGCCTATGTGATGAAATTGAGAAAAAAATTAAGGATAACTATCCAGAGGTTTCAGTAACTATTCATGTTGAGCCACATAAAGAATACAATTCTTAAGTTATTTTTAGTACCTCTTCACCTAATTCTCTAATTTTTACTTTTAGTATTTCTCTTTCTCTTTTACTATAGGCTCCTATATGTATAGTTATTTTTTCATTGGAAGGTTTAAGAAAAATCCAATAGGTTTTAGGATCCCAATAATAGACTAAAATTAAACCAAGCATCATAAGAATAAAACCTAAGTAAACGATCCAATTTGCAGGATCTTTTTTAGCTTGTAGACCTGTCATATAAATTAATTTTGCGATATCTTTATATTCTAAGGTTAGTTTGTCCTTTCCAAAGCCCACTTCAAGAGGCGGAAATCCACTTATTATTAAACCTTCTTTCGATTCAGATGTTTCTTCATTAAAAATCCAAACTTTTAAGTAGATGAATCCATGGGCTTCACCATAATCTCGTAATACAATAGAATATCTGTCTTTCACATTTACTGGTGACAATGGAGATAAGACATAAGTTTCTTTATCGCCATTAATATTAATAAAAACATTAAATTCAGGAATTATATTATAACTTGCCTGATAAAATACAATGTCTTTATACTTTAAAGGTTGATTAACTTTAATTATAGCGGTTTTATTAAAATCTTTATCTATTATAGTAACATTGGATATATATTCCTTAGGCATGCCATTGGGATAAGTTTCTAAAATAAACTGATTTAGTTTAACAGAAAAGTCTAATTGTATGGGATTTTTTTTCCTTAAAGGTTGTACAATATTACTCTCCTCACCTTCAAGAATGTTTAGACTACCTCTCCATCCAAAAAGAGCTCCTATTAGGGCTCCGATAACAATTATTATCAAGGATAAATGAACCACATACACTGAAAAAAAAGAAAATCTATTTTCACTTTTATAGAATAAAAAACCATCGGCTAAAGACTGAGGAGAGGGAAGAAATTTTAATTTAGTTGTTAAAAAATTTTTTATTTTATTTAGGTCTCCATTACATTCAAAAGTCACTTTGTTGGGTAAAATTTCTGGATTAACTTCCCAGGGAGCTTTTTTATATAATTTATAACTAAAAGGAAATCTCCTTAGGGAACAGACTATTAAGTTAGTTAAAAATAGAAAAAGGGCTGTTACATACCACCAAGAATGGTAGGCATCATTAATTTGGAAGAAAAGAATAAGTTTCCCCAAACCAGATCCATATTTCATTAGATAAAATTCTTCAGGTTGACCTTGGGGAATAATTGTGCCTAAAATAGAAAAGCCAGCCAATAAAAAAAAGAGAAAAATGGCTAACTTAGCAGAAGCAAGAAAGTTCCAAACTTCTTTCATTTATTCCTCCTAAAGGTTGACTGTAAGATATGAATTATACCTATATTTTTTTAATATACAAGTTATAAAAAAGTGGGTGGGGGTCAAATTTTAAAATGGCATATACCATGTTTCCGGAAGCCGCAGGCTTTAGCCTGCGTGTACACAACATGAGGAATTCATGAATGTTCAAAAAAATGTCTAACTTACTTGAAGGCTATAAAATCTTGAAGGCTATAAAATTTTGTTTTATTTTTAAATAAAATAAAATTATTATTAAAAGGAGATTTTATGATGGAAAAAAATAGGAAACAGGATATTGGAAATGGTGGTCATATCAGTGGAATAGGAGAACCTGATTTAAAAGCAGTTTTTAAAGGTAGTGAGGCACTGGTTAAAGCCCCAAAGCTTTATGGCATTCCTTCTGGGATTGAAGGTTTAGATGATCTTTTTTTCATAGTAAACACCGAAGGTGGTAAGCTTATAAAGAAATCATTAGGCGGTATACCTGTTTATTCAGTTTTCAACATTACAGGTGTTTCAGATACAGGCAAATCGCTTTTTGTGGAACAATTTGCTGTAAAACAAGCAAGTCGTAATGAAAAGGTAGCCTTTGTTACTGTTGAAGCGCCTGCTAATTTTGTTGTAGCATCTTTAAAATATCGGGCTGAAGCTATGGGTTTTAATTTTTTCTCTTTTGAAGATAATATTATTCTCATTGATGCAGCAAGTTCATCGCGTCTTCGAGAAAATATTCCTGATCTTTTAGCTACATTGGCTTATACTATACAACATTTTAAAGTAAAATTTATTATCATTGATTCAGTTACTGGCTTGTTTGAAACTAAGGAAATGTTAGCTCGTTCCATAGTTAGAAGATTGTTTAATTTTATGAAAAAATGGTATCAAACAGCACTTTTTGTATCTCAAAAACGAAGTGGTCACGAGGAATTGACGGCTGAAGCAGCAGGAGGTTATGCCGTTGGACATATAGTGGATGGCACTATAGTTTTAGCTAAAGAATTAATTGACTCAACATTTAAAGCAAAAATTTATAAAAAAGAAATAGGAGAAATTGTTAGACTTTTCAGAATTGATGGCTGTCGTCTCTGTGGTCATGATACTAAAACTCATTTTCTCGAGATTACAGATACAGGTTT
>JBKBTC010000061.1:0-6487 GCA_046291435.1 Caldimicrobium sp.
TTTAAAATCAATCGTCTTTCCACACACATAAAGAGCCCCTGCTAAATTTAATAGAAACATATCTCTAATTGGACCATCAAGCTCTCCTGAGAAAAGCTTAAATAAAACCTCTAAACTTTCTTCTTTACTATGTATCTTTAGTTCTTCCTCTTTTTCACACCTTTCAAAACCAAAATCTTCTGGGTCTATGTAATAAGTAGTTATTTTCCCCTTTTCTAACTCTGAAATTTTAGTTGACCCGGTGATAGTAATTTCATCATAGCCATCTTCGCCCCATACGACTAAAGCTCTCTCAACTCCTAACTCATCTAACACATAAGCCATCTTTTCTGTCAATTTAAAATCATAAACTCCCAAGATCTGATAATTTGGCTTTGCAGGGTTCAAAAATGGTCCAAGAAGGTTAAAAATGCTCCTTCCTATTCTTTTTCTTATAGGGGCAACTTTAGCAAAAGCTGGATGATAGAGAGGAGCAAAAAGGAAGACAAAACGCGTTTGATAAAAAACATTCTTTAAAACCTCTTGGGGAGCATCAAGAGGTATCCCCAAAGCTTCAATTAGGTCTGCACTTCCACTTCTACTTGAAACCGCTCTGTTTCCGTGCTTCACCACGTATATATCTTCCTCCGCTGTTAAGGCAAGAGCAACTGCCGTAGAAAAATTAAAGGTATTTTTGGCATCTCCCCCTGTGCCACAGGTATCAATAAGCACCGTGTCCTTGGGGAGCCCATGCTCAAAGGGCTTCATAACCTCTCTATAAGCCTTTACAGCTCCTGCTATTTCTTCCCAGGCTTCCCCCTTTTCTTTTAGAGCAAGCAAAAACTCCTCTACCTCAGCCTCATTAAACTCTTCAACCGCAAGTTTCCTAAAAAGATGATAACTCTCTTCCACTGTTAAATTTTTTCCCTCTCTTGCCTTCTCAGTTGCCAACCTAAAATCTATCATAATTTTAAACTCCTATGCCTATATTTATTTTTCAATAATAAACCTTTTTTAAATTTTCTACAACCAATTATACCATTCTGGTTCCCATTTGAAGATTTTTTTTATAATGTCTTTGGTAGCCGTAAGTGTTAGCCTGCGTGAGCGCAACCAAAAGCTTGCGGCTACCGAACCACACTTATGCCCTGTGCCTTAAATTCTATCCTAAGGGTTATATCTCTCTCTACTGGTAGAGGGTTTACTGCTTTTAAACACTTTTCTATAGCTCTATTAAAAGCTTCGTCATCTCCCCTTTTTAAAAAGGATACCCTATGAATTTCACCAGAGGGATTCACTTGAATTTCTACTAAGGCAGAAAGGTCTCCCCTATTTTTCAAATAAATTGGCACTTCAAAATGGGTTTGAAGTTTTCGCTTAATCAATAACAGATATTCCTCTGAGAGCTTGCTTGAAGGCGCGGAAGATGGTATTTCCTTTCCCTTTCCGCCAGATAAACTTTGAGGAACCTCTGACCCCAAATCTTCTTTTTCCTTCACTTTTCCCTGTAAGGAGTATAAGCGTTTTCTTAAAAATTCCTCATCCTCTTTTAGCCCTCTTTTCAATTTTGCTGATTTCTCAAGAGCTGAGAGCCTCTCGTTAAGCCAAGCCTCCTCGCTTTTTTCTTTCATATTGCTCTTTTTCTCTAAAGGAGGTTTAACTAACTTTTCCTTAGGAGGAGCACTCTCTTTTAAGGTGGATAAGGGCTTTACAGGCTTAAGTTCTTTAGGCTTAACTACTTCAGGCTTTGCCACTTCTGGGTAAGCAACTTCTGGCGCTACAACCTCAGGTTTCACCCTTTCAAAGGCTAATGGCTCAAGTAGGGTAATTTTTATTTCCTCCTTTTTGTGCACGGAAAAGGTAAGCCCTATCATCATAAGGGCTAAAAAGATAAGATTTAGAAAAAAGGATAGACTAATGGAGAGTAAATTTATCGTCATTTTTCTGGTAGGGTAAGTAAGCCTACCTGTGAAAAACCTGCTCTTTTTACCTCAGCAAGCACCTTTGCCACAACCTCGTAAAGGGCTCTCCTGTCTGCTTCAATCTGCACTTCCTGCACTAAGTTATGTTTTTTTGCCTCTTCTAACCATCTTCCTAAAGCTTCCAATTTCACTTGTTCACCAGAAACCTTTATCTCTCCCCTCTCGGTAATCGTTATTCTTAAAGGTTCCTTCTCCTTCTGAGATATTTCGCTTTCTTTAGTTTTGGGCAAGTCTACCTCTAAGCCAGTTGTCATAAGAGGGGCTGTAATCATAAATATTATAAGTATGACAAGCACTATATCCACAAGGGGGATAACATTAATCTCTTCTTGTAAATTCTTCCCTGTTTTCATAGACTTTAAATAAAATATTCTTCTTTTAAAACTTCATCACGAATTACCTTTAAAGCTTTCTCTAAGAGGGCTTCATCTGGCAAGGAGGCATCCTCTTCCCTTAGGGAGTAAAGGCTATCTTCTTGAAGATAGTTTTTTAGGGATTCTAAATCATAGGCTAAAAGGTAAATTGTCTCTAAGAGGTCGCCTGTTAAAGGTGTTTCAGCGTATTTTTGTCTTTTTAATACCACTTCTCCCCAAAGGTCATTAAAATAATGATAAGGCAAAAGTCCCTGCTCATCCAAATATTCTCTTACCGAAAGAGGATGATTTTCATAATGTCCCTTACAATGAGTTTCTCTTATAATCTTGTAAAGTTCTATTTTTTCGCCATTTTCTTTTTCTGCAAAATATCGTGCTAAAGGATAAATCCTACAAGCAGAGGGACGATCAGGGTATACCTGACATCCCTCCTCTTTGTGTAAAAAAGGGCAACTATAGTCATAGGGGTTCATATTTACGGAGATGATAGGTAATTGTGTAACTTCTCCAATATAAAGCTCTCCATATTTTTCTATAAAGGCTTCTGTAGAAAGCCCTAAAGCCTTTTTAAGACGCATGAGATCATAAGGTGAAAGCACAAGCTTTACATCGTAGCAACATTTGGTAAAACAAACTATCCCTTTGTAGCATCTAAAACTAAAAGTGTCCTCTAAGGTTAGGTCTTTAGCGTCAAAAACAATATTATAATGAGGTATATGCATTATTCTGCTACTTCTCCTTCAGAGGAAAATTTTGGCTTAGATACATCTTCAAGCTTAAATCTATCCTTCAGTTTTTCAAGCACTTTAGGAAGGGTTGTATATTCCATCTCTTCGGGTGGAAGCCTATGGGGCTCAAAGATACCCTGTCTTCTTAGATAGTTTGCCATATGGCTGGCTTCTTTTCTTGCCTGATCAAAAGCTGGGTCATCAAAGAGGTCAACAGGTCCAATTAGATGCCCTTCACAGATTTGATATCCTGCAGCGATAACTCTTGGGGGACCATCAAAACGAGTGGGTTTTGCTTGAGAAAAAGAAACCGGCATAAGTGGTCCTGTATGGGAGCCTCTCATCCATCCCTCTACAAACCAAGGTCTTGAGAAGGGCTCAAGCACCTCTCCCACAGCAGGAAAACCACTCTGACATCTCACAATTAAAACTGGGTCGTCCTTTCCAACATATCTTCCTGCGGTAAGAGAAAGCTTTTGCGTTGAGGCTGAAGCTGCAATTTCCTTGTCCTTTTTCCTATAGACAGCCCGAACACAATACCTGCTTGTTGCCCCGATAAAGACTAAAAGGTCATAAAGCTCCTCGGGAATGTTCAACCTAATACTCATACCGCTATACACATCTAAAACTTCAAAGATAAACCCCTCATGCATAGATGGGTCTATCACAAGTCCTGCAGTATTCATTGGGTCTGCAAACATTTCATAAAGAGGAAGGTTCCAAGCACTGGGTGAAGTTTTATCTGCAAAGAAAACTATAACAGGCTCGCTTTTTCTCTCCTCAAATTCCATTTCAGCAACCCCTGGTCCCATCCCCTTTACATTTCCAGAGAAGGCATCTGTCAGTAAGTCTTGCCCAGCACCATACATTTTTAATTTTTTTGCCACCTCCGTGCCTTCTTTAAAGGCATTCCACGCAACTTCGTGCACCTCGCTCGCATCAAGTCCTTTTGTATGGGTCATAACTAAGGCTATATCATCACCACAATTTAAAAAGGAAACATCTAAGATTATACCCCTGTCTTTAGCTTCAAGAGCTACTTCTTTTACTCTATTTAAAACCTCAGGATGAACTGAAGAATGCCCAACATAACCTCCAATGTCTGCTTTAATCACTGACAAGGTTATTTTCATAGCTACCTCCTTTATTGAGATTTATCTTTTCCGATTATATTATAAAAGGTATAATTTTTATTATAGCATAAAGGAATTTAAAGTAAACTTGAAACAGGTTACCAATGGAAGAGGAAAAAATAGCAGTTGCTTTAAAGTATGAACCAGAAAAGGGTGCACCAGAGGTTATTGCAAAGGGAAAAGGCTCTTTAGCTCAGCTTATCCTCCAAATTGCAAAGGAACATAATATTCCCATTAAAGAAGATTCAGCTTTGGTTAAGGAACTTTATAAAATAGAAATAAACAAGCCTATACCACCTGAGCTATACCAAGCAGTGGCTGCAGTCATAGCTTGGGCTTTTAAGCTGAATGAAGCATTAAAGAAAAAAGTGTTAAACTCCCTTAAAGAGAGGAAATAAGAAATGGAAAAAGAGAAAAAGTGGTCCTTTGCTTTTTCAGTGGATTTGCACCCCCTTGTGGAAGGGAGAAAATTAGTCATAGGTGGGATTGAGATACCATTTTCTAAAGGGGCACTTGGGCACTCTGATGGGGATGCTCTTCTTCATGCTCTAACTGATGCCCTTCTAAGTGCAGGGGGATTTCCAGATATTGGTTCTATTTTCCCAGACAAGGATCCCCAATATAAAGACAAGGAGAGTTTCTTTTTCCTTAAAAAGGCTTTGGAGCTTGTTAAATCAAAAGGGTTTAGAGTCTATCAAGTTGACCTCACGGTTATTCTTGATGAACCAAAAGTGGCTCCTTATTATGAGAGGATAAAAGAAACGGTGGCTAAGTGGCTTGAAATTTCTCCCGAGCAGATTGGCTTAAAAGCAAGGACAACGGAAGGAGTTTTATTTTCCAAAGAGAAGCCTGCTATAATGGCTTATGCCTTGGTGGTGTTAGAAAAGGGTTAGTGAGTGGCAAAGCCTGTGCAAAATTAAACTGTGATTGAAAAGTAAAAAAAATAGATTACAATTTAAATATAAAAGGGAGGAGGCCGTAGCTCAATGGTAGAGCACCGGGCTGTGGCCCCGGGTGTTGCGGGTTCGAGTCCCGTCGGCCTCCCCAAAATGAAATTATATGATAGAATAGTTATAAAAGGTTCCGGGGTCGTCTAATCGGCAGGACATGGGACTTTGACTCCCAGAATCGTGGTTCGAATCCACGCCCCGGAACCATTTTAAAGAGTACCTGAGGAGGAGTGGCCGAGAGGTCGAAGGCGCTCGCCTGCTAAGCGAGTGCACGGGTGAAAAGCTCGTGCCGCGGGTTCGAATCCCGCCTCCTCCGTATATTAAAATTGCCGGCGTAGCTCAACCGGCAGAGCGTGGGATTTGTAATCCCAAGGTTGAGGGTTCAAGTCCCTCCGCCGGCTTCTTCTTTTGATCCTTCCTTTTTCCCCTCTTATGGTATAATAATACTTGCTGTGAGCTACCAAAAAGAACTATTTAAAATTCCAAACCTACTAACACTTTATCGCCTAACTCTCTCCTTTATACTCCCCTTTTTATGGATTACTAAAAGTTCCCCAACTCTCATTTACTTCCTTATAATCTCTGGCGTTTTAAGTGATACCCTTGATGGCAATTTAGCCCGTATCCTTAAGCAAAAAACAAATTTAGGAAAAATCTTAGACCCAATCGCAGATAAGTGCTTCATAAATATGCTTTTTTTTCTTTTCTACTGGGAAAGAAAAATCTCTTTTAGCTTTTTAAGTATAATCCTCTTGCGCGATGTATTCATCCTCTTAGGTGGTCTCTACCTACTCAAGAGAGGATTTAAAATTAATCAACTTTCACCTTCCCTCTTAGGAAAATCTTCTACTATTTTCCAATTAGTCTCCTTAGTCTCCCTCTTTACCCAATACTATTATATTAAAAGTTTTTCTCAAACCTATTTGGAGGTGATTTTAAAAACTACTCTTTTTTTTACTTTAGCTTCGGGTTTTCATTACCTAATTCTTTTTAGACGGCTCTGCTCTTACCAAGCCATTCCTAAGCTCTAATAACTTTGCATAGATAAGCTTTCCTCTTCTAAAAGAAATATCTGACCCTTTCAAAAGATGAACCTGTATGTAATTATCTGTTACCCCTTTAATTATAGTCCCCTCCTCTTCCTCTAAGATAGTTTTTCTCACATCGCCAAGACTTTTTTCTAAAAAGTTTTTCCTTTTTGCTTCAAAGAGTTCTTTTAAAAGCTTTATTCTTTCTTTTACTACCTTTGCCGGCACTTTTGGTTCTAATTTTTCAGCTATCGTGCCAGGTCTTGGAGAAAAGGGAAAAAGATGAAGCCAATTTAGAGGAGACTTTTCTATG
>JBKBTC010000062.1:0-6480 GCA_046291435.1 Caldimicrobium sp.
ATCCAAGAGGAAATGTACATACAGTAATCACTGTAGAAAAAGATTTGAATGAATAAATCCTATGAAGAAACCACTTTTAACCGAAACAGAAAAAAAAGTACTTAAAGCCCTTATTGAGGGTATTCCTTTAGTTGAAAAACCCTATGCAGAAATAGCTAAAGAGCTTAAATTAACTGAAGAAGAGGTAATTTCTACTATTAAGGGACTTTTAGATAAGAAAATTATAAGAAGGCTTGGCGCCACCTTGAGACATAACTTAGTTGGTTATGAAGGAAATGCCATGGTGGCTTGGTTAGTTCCTGAAGATAGAGTGGAGGAAGTTGGGAATTACTTTGCAAGCAAACCTTATGTAACTCATTGCTATGTAAGAGCTACTTATCCGGATTGGCACTATAACCTTTATACTATGTGTCATGCCAAATCTAAAGAGGAACTCATAAAGATAATTACTGAGGCAGGAAAAGAACTAAATCTTCAAAACTATCAAATACTCTTCACGGTAAAAGAAATTGTAAGAAAACATGCTCAATATAAAATTGAGTAGATAGCGCTCTCAGTTTGTCCTGGATATATTCCTCTAATTAAAGAAAAATAAAGAGTATTATCAAGGGTTCCTACGCCAGTAAAGATTCCTGTTTCCTGGATGGGTAGTGCTCTAAAATAATAAGTTCCCTGATAGGAGAGAAGGTTGAACTGAAAAGTGCCCTGGTTTAAGGGGAGTGTTTTTAAATCCTTGGCTATCCTTTCTAAGGGAAATTCTGCCTTAGCAAAGAGTATATCCGGAAGACCATCTCTGTTATAATCCTTTACAATGAAGTTTGGAAGAGGAGAAACTCTTACCTTAACTACTTCTTGATCTCTTTTGCCTTTACTAAGTGTCAGATAATAGAAATGTTTTGCCACGGGAAAGGGTGTTGAAAAAACTAATTTGGTATTTTTATATATCCCTAATCTTCCGTCGGGAAGAACGGTGATAAGTTCTCTTACTCCATCTCCATCTAAATCAGCAAAATCTGACCCTATAAGCCTAAAATTCTCTGGAACTTCTAATCTTTGAACATACCTAATGGAGGTGCCTTCTCTTTTTACGATATAAACATCCTTACCCCAAAAATTTTCACTATCAAAGGTTTGGGCGAGAAGGGTATCTCTTTCCCCAGTACCTGCATAATCTACAAACTGAAGGATTAAATTTAAATTTTTTAAAACAGGCTTAAGCACATCTTGCGTGTATTTTAAAATTTCACTTCTCATTCCTATATTCTTTTCATATATATTTAGGGCAATCCAACCAGAGGGACCAACAGAGAAAGAGAGTATTTCTCCTTTTTCAGGTTTATATTGGGCAAGAAGAGCACCTTTTACTTGCACAACAAAAAGCCCTTCTTTTGTGAAATAGAGCATTTCAAGTTTTCCATCACCGGTTACATCTGTAAATTCAGCTTGGAAAGCTTCTCCAGGCATTTTTCCTACAAGGCTTATCTGGGAAGGATTAAAAAGGCTTGGTTGAGGAGGTATAGTAGGAGGTATAGCAGATACCACCTTTGGTGATTCTCTTAAAGGAGTAGGGCTCGCATAGGCTCTAATTAAATCTAAATAGCTATTATAGATTTTTAAATGTCCTTCTCCCACTACAAAGAGATAATCTATTTTTTTTGTAAAGAGGTCTGCAGAGGTCAATTGACCAGGGGTTAATTTAGGTTCAAAAAGGATTTCACACTCTGGCAGGAGATTTTTTAGGGTAATAAAGATATCCTCAGGTATGCTTCCTCCTTCAGAAATTATCAATATGCGTAGATCTGTATTTCTTTTGACTGGAGTTGGCACAGGAAACTCCTCTTTTTTGCTTAAAATTCTTCCAGTGGCAAAGTTTTCATCTACTCTTAAAATTTCTATCTTCCCGATAGGCTCTTTTAAAAAGCCCAAGCTCTCTTTGGTTTCAGGATGGATAATTTTTTTTACTTTTTTATAGACAACGAAGATATCCTTTGGCTTTACTCCCTGAGCTTTTCCTTTGTCTATGATCACCTCATTCCCTTCAAGAGCAATAAGAAGCCCTGAGAGGGGTTGATAATCTTTTTTTATCTCCTCAAGCACCTTTGAAGAAATTTGTGCCTGAAGAGAAGAAAAGCTAAAAAAAGCAATTAAAAGAATATTTAAAAGAACTTTTAAAAAGAATATCATATGAATGCCTCCTAATTGGTTCAATGTATTATTGTTTGTATAGGATATTAGTTAACTCTTCTCCTTCAAGTACTTCTTTTTGCAGGAGTTTTTCCACTAAGGTGTCAAGTTTATCTTTATTTTCTTCCAAAATAGCCTTTGCTTTATCATAGCAAGTTTTAAGAATTTTGGCAATTTCCTCGTCTATGAGGATAGCTACCTTTTCTGAAATAAGTTCTCTCTCTTTAAAAGGTATGTCTAAGAAAAGAGACTCTCTTTTTCTAAAAGTTTGTGGACCAAGAATGTCGCTCATTCCATAGTCCATAACCATTGCCCTTGCAATTTCTGTTGCCTTTTCCAAATCATTTTGTGCACCCGTTGAAATTTCATTAAACACCAATTCTTCTGCTACTCTTCCACCAAAGAGCACAGAGATTTTAGCAAAAAGTTCTTCCTTAGTATAGAGGTATCTCTCTTCTTCAGGGAGTTGAAGGGTATAGCCCAGGGCAGAGATCCCTCTTGGTATGATAGAAACTCTATGGACCTTTTCTTTAGGGGTAAGTACTGAGGCAACGATAGCATGCCCTGCTTCATGATAGGCAATCCTTTTCTTTTCCTCTTGCGAGAGATATCTACTCTTTTTGGCTAAACCCGCAATAACTCTATCTATTGCCTCTTCAAAATCTTCCATTTCTACTACATTTTTACCTTTTCTTGCTGCAAGGAGAGCTGCTTCGTTGACGATGTTTGCAAGGTCTGCACCAACCATACCTGGAGTTCTTGCGGCGATGACCTTTAAGTCCACATTTTCTGCAAGTTTTATATTCTTAGTGTGGATGCGAAGGATGGCTTCTCTGCCCTTCAAATCTGGGCGGTCAACCACTACCACTCTATCAAATCTTCCAGGGCGAAGAAGAGCTGGATCAAGAATTTCTGGTCTATTTGTGGCAGCAATGATAATAACCCCTTTTTTTGGGTCAAAACCGTCCATCTCAGTTAAAAGCTGAGTAAGAGTGTGTTCCCTTTCTTCAGTTCCGCCAGCAGGAGTTATCCCTCTAACTCTACCTACAGCATCAATCTCATCAATAAAGATAATACAAGGTGCCATTTTCTCTGCTTGGGCGAAGAGATCTCTAACTCTTGCAGCTCCAACTCCTACAAACATTTCTACAAAGGAGGAGCCTGATATGGAAATAAAGGGAACACCTGCTTCTCCAGCTACCGCTTTGGCAAGAAGGGTTTTACCAGTTCCTGGGGGACCAACTAAAAGGACTCCTTTAGGAATTTTAGCCCCAAGGCTTACAAATTTTTGAGGATATTTTAAAAATTCTATAATCTCCTTAAGCTCCTCTACTGCTTCATCCACTCCAGCTACATCATTAAAGGTCACTTTAATTTCATTTTCCACATAAATTCTTGCTTTGCTTTTTCCAACTGACATAATGCCACCTTCTGAAGAGACAAATTTTTTGAAGATGAAAAGCCAAAAGAGAATTAAAAGGAAAATTGGCACTATCCAGGAGAGAAGGGTTATCCAAAGGGTGGTCTCAGGTTTTACCTCAAAATTTATATTCTTTTCCTCAAGAAGTTTTATTAACTCTGGATCATCAGCCTTAGCTGTTTTAAAAAAAGGTGGAAGCTTAACAGGTTTTTTTCTTATTTCCTGAAGGGACTCAGAAGCCCCCTCTTTAAATTTTCCTGAAATCTCATTTTTTTTAATGATTAAATCCTCCACTTGCCCCTTTTTAGCTAAAATTTTAAATTCATAGTAGCTTAATTTCTCCATTGGAGAAAGATAGTTTTGAAGGAGGTAGAGACCAATAAAAGTTAAAATAAAAATGCTAACAAAGATAAAGTAGGTTTTTGTTTGATTCATGAGGGATTTTTCATTTCCCTTTGTCCTGTTGATTCTAAAACAGAAAGCCAGAATCTGCTATTTAAATTTATTTGCTTTCTCTTTTTAATAGCTTCTTTAAGGGGTATGTGCACAAATTGTTCATTTAAGTAACTTATCATTAACCCTGTTTTTCCAGACATTCCCGCATGCACTGCATACTGACCAAGGAAGCCACAATAGATCCGATCCTCCACATTAGCTGGAACACTTCTTATAATATAGCTTGGGTCAATATAGCGGATTACCACATCTATTCCCCTTTCTTTGAGAGAGCTTTCAATTTTTTCTTTTAAGAACCTTCCTATATCTCCCAGTTTTACATTTCCTGAGGCATCATACTCAGGTGGGTCTTTCATAACATATTTTTGCCCTGCACCTTCAGCCACCACAATAACTGCATGCTTCCTCTGGATGAGCCTTTTTTCGAGCTCTGCTAAGAAACCATTAGGTCCTTCTAAATCAAAATCCATCTCCGGGACTAAGCAAAAATTTACTTCCTTTGTGGCTAAGGTAGCAGCAGCTGCAATGAACCCTGAATGTCTTCCCATAAGTTTTACTAACCCAATCCCATAGGGTACTGCTATGGCTTCAGTATGGGCACAACGAATGGCTTCGCACGCCATCTCAACAGCTGTATCAAAGCCAAAGGTCTTTGAGACAAGCCAAATGTCATTGTCTATGGTCTTGGGAATAGCAACTATCGCTATTTTTAGCCCCCTCTTTTTGATTTCCTCTGTTATTTTATTGGCAGCTCTAAAGGTGCCATCTCCACCTATCATAAAAAGTATTTGAATATTCAGACGCTCTAAGGTGTCAACGATTTCTTCTATGGGCTGATGTCCTCGGGAGGTGCCAAGAAAAGTGCCTCCCATAGCATGTATATCCTTAACTACTTCAGGAGTAAGCTCCACTACCGGATGCCCATACTTAGGGATAAATCCCTGCAATCCATATTTAAAACCTATCACTTTATCTACTTTGTAAGAATAATAAAGGGTCATAACAATACTTCGGATGACATCGTTTATGCCAGGACAAAGCCCACCACAGGTAACAATACCCGCCTTTACCTTAGAAGGGTCAAAATAAATATATGGGCGTGGTCCTGCTAATTCAAGAGAGGGAAGTTTTCTTCCTTTGGAAAGGGTTTCCTCTAAATATTTGGCATTAACTCGTAGACTCACCCTATGCTCATCACTTACAAAGCATTGATGGGGCAGTTGAAGGGGGTTGGGAATTTTAGCAGGTCCTAAGGTCTCAATGGCAGTATCAATGTCTTCCATAATTTCCTCTGCAAATTCAAAGGGATCACAGAGTGATTTCATCTTTTACTCCTCCCTTTTGACTATTCTATCTCAATCTAACCTTTACCGCTTCGGCATGAGAGGGAAGATTTTCTGCCATTGCCAAAGTTATAACTGATGAAGCTTCTCTCTCAAGAGTTTTTTTATTGTACTTCATAAAGTTAATTTTTTTCAAAAATTTCTCAGTAGATAGGGAACTTGCAAATCTTGATAACCCCATCGTGGGCAAAACATGGTTTGGACCTGCAAGGTAATCTCCTATTGCTTCAGGTGTATAGGAACCAAGAAAAACTGCACCTGCATTTTTCACTAAAGGAAGATAAGCTTCAGGGTTCTCAACCATTATTTCCAAATGCTCTGGTGAAATTAAATTTGCAACCTCAAAGGCAAGCTCCAGATTTTCTACTTTAATTATTGCGCCTCTCTTTTTTAGAGAGTTTTCTGCAATTTCTCGCCTAAATCCCCGGGCAAGAGCCTGTGGTAAAAGTTCCATCACCTGTTTAATTAACCTTTTAGAGGGAGTAATAAGGATGCTTAAACTCATAGGATCATGTTCTGCTTGAGCAAGAAGGTCCCATACGATAAATTCTGGAGGAGCCTTTTCATCTGCAATTATTAATACTTCCGAAGGTCCTGCTAAAAGATCTATTCCAACTTGGAAGGAAACAAGTTTTTTGGCAAGGGTAACATAGATGTTCCCTGGTCCACAGATTATATCAACCTTAGGTATAGTGTCTGTTCCATAGGCAAGTGCAAATATACTCCAGGGTCCCCCAACTTTGTAAATAGCAGATACTCCTGCTTCCCTGCCTGCTACAAGTAGGGCTGGATGCAGGGTTTTATCCTTTCTTGGGGGAGAAACCATAATTATTTCTTTGACTTTTGCAATTTTTGCAGGAACTGCAGTCATTATTACTGTAGAAATAAGAGGTGTTTCTCCACCTTTTCCACCAGGTATATAGAGACCAGCTCTATCAACAGGTCTAACTAACTGACCAAGAAGCACTCCATCCTCTTCTGAAAACCAACTCAAAGGCAATCCTTTTTCATGAAAATTTTTCACCTTTTTTATAGCTAACTGAATAGCAGAAAGAAGCTCTTTATCTACCTGAGAAT
>JBKBTC010000063.1:0-6475 GCA_046291435.1 Caldimicrobium sp.
TGGGAAGTATCACATTAAATCTTGGCACTCTCTCCCATTTCTTTCTCTCCTTAGTCTCCTCTTCCAAATTTAGGAAACTTTCATATGCTGCACTACTAAAAGCTAATAAATCCTCATATTTGCCTTCATAAGCTTCATCATAATTAAGAGCCTTTACTGGATAAGGAAATTGTAAGCCACAAGAGGGACATTCAAAGATTCTATGCTGATTAATTATCTCAAAAAGACTAAAAGTGCCAGAATATTGACAGAGGGGACAATTTTTTGGCAGAGGATAATCTTTTTCAAGAGCAAGCAAGGCATCCTTTAAGGCAAGAACTATTACTTTTGCTGGGATACTCTCAAGGCAGGGACTATAAAATTGATTTTTAGCCTTTGCCTCAGGGCAAGGCTCTCCCAGGGCATGAATACCGCAGGGGCTTTTACAGGTATTCCCTATGTAATTAGGTCTTACAGGGATTACAGTGGGATAAGTGCCACATCTATTTGAGGCTTCTATAGCCCCTACTACTAAAACAGCTTGCTTTTTAAGACCTCCCGCAATATGAAGAGTTGCAGTATCTGCAGTGATTACTGCAGAGGAAAGATAAACAGCAGCTATTAAATACCGAATATCTTTCATAAGATAGGAAAGATTAGCAGCCCTTATTCCATAGAGATCTAAGGCTATCTCAACGGTAATATCCTCTTCAGGAAGACTACAAATAACAGGCACATATTCCTCTTTTGTGAGTTCTTCTATTTCTTTTAAAAGCTTAGGAGGAAGGGTTCGGTGCACACTTGAAGCTAAATAATGGAAAAGTAAAACCTTTTCCTTCCCTGACAATTTTTTGACTTCCTCAAAATAGGGCTTAAGCTCGTTAACTACAGTCTCATCTACATATACATCTGGTGTTTCATCTTCTGCAAAATAGAGCCTAAATTTCCAGAGAAACCATTTTACCATATTAAGGTTATCAAAGCTTGGAGTATTGACCATCTCAACCGCTTTTATGAAATAATCTGCCTTTACCACCTCTTTAATTGGGGCTGGATGAGGAAAAATTTTATCTATGTAGGAAAGATTTTCCAACACTGGGCGAGCTCTACCGGAGACGGCAACCCAAAGCTTACAATCGGGATATCTTCTTTTCACCTCTCTTAGAGCAACCGTTGAACAGAGCACATCCCCAATTGCCCCTTGCATAAAAACAAAAAGGGTTTTTCCCTCTAAGGGCTCTCCATCATAAAAGGGGGGAAGGGCTGAGTTGGTCTTTACAAAGGCTTTCTGTAAATTTGGAGGAAGTAAGGCAAATACATCATTTGCAAAAAGAAGCTTGTCACCGGGTTTAAGGCTAAACTCATAGCCATTAAAGGAGAAATTAAGCTTTTCGTTGGCTTGAACTGTGATCATTTTAGCCTCCTTTAGGAGATATTCCATAAAATTTATCAAAAAATATGCCTATTTTCTCGCAGGCTAAAGCCTGCGGCTAAGGAAGGCGCAAACTCTCACACAATAATTTTCTTCACTTGACAGCAATTACTTCTATATGTATTATTAACAAATGAGGAGCGATAGAGAAGAAATTTAAATTGAGGAGGCTTTAATGTTTTCTTTAAATTTTTCTTTTAAAAATCCTGTAATATTGGATAAAGATTTACATAGGAATTTGGCTATTAAAGAGCCTGTAAATTTCTTCTTTGCAAAGGAGACAGAGATTATCCCCGTCGGATTTTCACAATTGCTTGAAGTTTCCATGTATTATCCAGTTTTCTTTGGATTGGTAGATACGAATTTAATGCCCTTTTGCGCCCTTGGCATTAATAAAAAAAATGTTTATCTAAATGAAGCAGGGTTCTTTAGAGTAGAGGTTATTCCCCAGGCTATACAAAATTACCCCTTTGGTATAGTTAAAAAAGAAGAGGAAGGCAAGGAAGAGTGGGTAGTAATTGTTGATGAAGCTTGCAGAGATGATAAAGGCAAAAGGTTATTTGATGATAATGGGAATGAGACTGAGTATTTAAAAGCTGTTAAAGAAAGGTTAACTCACCTTGCTATAGACCTTCAGAAAGCTCAAGATTTTGCAAGAGAACTCTATGAAGCTCGTCTTTTACAACACCTTCCTGAATTTAACATCTCCCTTAAAATAGGCACCTGCAAATTAAAGAATATTTTAATTGGAAATGCAGAGGGTTTTAAAAATTTATCTCCAGAGAAGCTCTATTTTTACAATACCATAGGATATATACCCATTTTTTATTCCATTTATCTTAGTATTAGAAATTTTAAGCTTTTTGATTTGTTAGCTTCTGCCAACGCAGGCTAAAGCCTGCGGATACCAGGCAAATTGGAATTTTGTTAAGAATGGGTAGATCAGGCGGTCTCTTGAAAAAAATCTAAAATAGATTAAAGTTAAAGGTAAAGGATCTAATTGGGCGGTTAGCTCAGGGGTAGAGCGCCATCCTCACACGGTGGATGTCGGAGGTTCAAATCCTCCACCGCCCATTGATCCTCCTTGCTCCTTCAAGGAAGAAGGGGCCAAAAATTAGACCAAAGGGAGGTGTAAAAATGTATGAAATACCAAGGATTGACCGGATCCGCAAATGGGAAACTCTCTTTATCCTCCATCCTGAAAGGCTTGAAGAAAAATCACAGGTATTGGAAAAATTAAATCAAATTATTCAAAGTAAAAATGGAGCTATCCTGAAATTAGATGAATGGGGAATGAGAAAATTGGCTTATCCTATTCAAAAAAAGAAACAGGGCTATTACATTTTAGCAGAATTTTATGGAAAAGCGGACCTTCCCATAGAATTAGAAAACTTTTTTAAGATTGATGAAAGAATTTTGAGATTTATTATCGTTAAATTAGAAGATAGGTATAAACCTGAAGGGTCAAATTAATTTTCTTTTAGGAGGAAAAAATGGAAAACAATATCACCGTTAAAAAGAGATTTTTTCCGAGAAAAAAGGTTTGCAGATTTTGTGCCGACCCAAGTTTAGTTATTGATTATAAAAATCCACACCTCTTGAAGTCTTTTATAAACGAGAAAGGAATGATCCTCCACCGGAGGCAAACAGGAAATTGCGCCTATCATCAAAGAAAATTAACCACCGCTATTAAAAGAGCTCGTATAATGGCATTACTTCCCTTTGTAGTAGATGTGGAAATTGAGTAGGAGGGAGCTAAAATGAAAGTTATACTAAAAAGAGATATCCCGAAGCTTGGAAAGGCAGGTGATGTAGTTAATGTAAAAGATGGCTTTGCCAGAAATTATCTTTTACCAAAGGGCTTAGCTATCCTTGCCAATCAAAAGTCCTTAGAAGCGTTAGAAAGAGAGAGAAAAATTGCTTTAGCAAAAGCTGAAAGAGAGAGAAAAAAGGCTCAAAGCTTAGCAGAGAAACTTCAGGGTGTTTTTCTCACTCTCTATAAGAAAGTAGTTGAAGGGGGAAGACTTTATGGCTCAGTTAGCGCAGTAGACATTGTAAAGGCTTTAAGCGATAGGGGTATATCTATTGATAAAAAACAGGTGCTATTAAATGAACCTATAAAAATGGTGGGAACTTATAAGGTTGATGTTAAAATTTCTCAAGATTTAGTAGTGCCCATACAGATTGAGATTATTGAAGAAAAATAAATTTAAAAATTAATGCAAAAAAAGAAAAGGTCTAAAGGGGAGGTAAGTAAAGATTTAATTCAAGGGCTTCCTTCAGAATTTCTACCTCCCCAAGATATACAGGCAGAAAAATATTGTTTAGCAAGTATATTTATAGATCCCCATTCCATAGTTAAAATTTTAGATTTTTTAAAGCCAGAAGACTTTTATAATCCTTCTCACAGATATATATATCAAGCCTTTTTAAATCTTTTTGAAAAGGATGAACCTATTGACATTGTTACCACCTACAATGAATTAGAAAAAATGGGGAAACTGGACCAAGCTGGAGGTGCCTCCTATCTTACAGAGTTAGTATCACTTCTTCCCACTTCAGCACATTTATTAAATTACGCCAAAATTATAAAAGAAAAAAGCATACTAAGAGAAATTATTCGCATATGCCAAGAATTAATTTATAGGTGCTATTATTCCCAAGAAGATTCTTCAGAACTTTTAAATTATGCAGAAAGCTCCCTTTTTGAATTAGCTTACTTTGGAAGAAAAGAAAGCTTTGCCTCTCTTAAAGAGGTGGTAAAAGACACTATAAAACATTTAGAACAACTCTATCAAAAGGGAGATCTAATCACAGGAATTCCAACAGGATTTTATGAATTGGATAGGCTTACCGCAGGGCTCCAAAGAGGAGATTTAATTATTCTTGCTGCCCGTCCTGGTATGGGTAAAACTGCCTTAGCCTTAGATATAGTAAGACAAGCCTCAAAACAAACAAAATTGGGTGCTGCTATTTTTTCTTTAGAGATGAGTAAAGAACAGCTGGTCTCTCGTATGCTTTGTGCTGAGGGAAAAGTAAACTTTCAAAAATTTAGAACCGGAACCTTAGAGCCTTCTGACTGGCAAAAGGTTATCTCTGCAGCAAGTATGCTTTCCGAACTTCCTATTTACATTGATGATACCTCTGGAATTAATATTTTAGAAGTAAAAGCTAAGACAAGAAAAATAATGAAAGAGGTGCCTCTAGGATTAATAGTAGTTGATTATCTTCAACTTATGAAGAGCCTTGAAAAAAAAGAAAGAAGAGAGCAAGAAATTTCAGAAATTTCTGCTGGGTTAAAAGCTTTAGCGAAAGAGCTAAATGTTCCAGTACTTGCTCTTTCCCAGTTAAATAGAAAAGTAGAAGAGCGTTTAGATAAAAGACCTCAACTTGCAGATTTAAGAGAATCAGGAGCCTTGGAACAGGACGCAGATGTTATACTTTTCATCTACAGAGATGAAGTTTACAATAAGGAGAGCCCTGAAAAAGGAGTAGCTGAGATTATAGTTGGGAAACAAAGAAATGGACCCTCAGGAGTCACAGTTAAATTAGCCTATTTTGCTCCTTATACTACCTTTGGAAACCTCGAGAGGAGCTGACCTATGCCTGAGAGAAGAAAAAGCACTATTAATGAACTTTCAGAGATTTTAGCAGAGGCAACAAAAGAGGTTTTAGTGAGTAATACTTCCCTGGAGATTAAATATTCTCCAACCTTGCAAAAAATAAATTTTGTGTCTCTCAGACCAGATATAGGTGCATTCATTGAATTTAATGGAGACTACAATGGACTTTTATGTATGAATTTCTCAAAAGAGGCAGCTTATGAGCTCTATACTTCAGCTATGAAATTTATGGGCATACCTGATGAGGAAATTATTAAAGATCCCTATTCTGAAGAAATTGTTAACTTCCTTGGAGAAATGCTTAATCAAACTATAGGGAATTTTAGAAGAAAAATTGAAAATAAATATGGACTTAGTGCAAAAAATAATCAACCCCGTGCTATAACAATTTCTCACACGATAACTATGTACATAAACACTTTCTTAAATACTTCTCAAGCAAGAAAAATTAGCTTTAAAACTCCCTCGGGGCATTCTTTTTATGCTGAACTTACTCTTGAACAGACAGAATTCATATCCTTTAAAGCAGGGGAAGAGGAAGATACAAAGGTAGAAGACCTTTTAAAAGAATTTTTTTAGATTTAGGCATTAACTCTCACCACCTTCTCTAAGAGAGATAATTCCTTAGCTCTCAGCTCATTCTTCCTAACAAACTCCTCAACCACCTCTCTAACTATTTGCTTAACTTCTTCTCTTGTAATTGGCTCTACTGACTGCATTATTTAACCTCTTTTTTAATCCCTTAAAACAGAGAATTCAAAAGGTTTTGGTAGCCGCAGGCTTTAGCCTGCGAGGGCGCAAGCTGAAGCTTACGGCTACCTAATTTTTGAGCAACTAAAAGATTGCCCCTACAGAAATTGAAGTTTAGTAAGAAGTGATTTATCTGCCTCACATAAATTAATTTTATTTAAATCTTCAAAGTTAACCCAACATAATTCTGCACCCTCCATAAGCTCAGGCTCTCCTTTCCATTCAACATCAATTAAAATCAATTCTATCTCCTCATCCTCATAAGAATAATTTACTGTAGCAATAATTTTTCTGGGTTTTACCACCAGGTTTAATTCCTCTTTTAATTCTCTAACGATTGCCTCTTCCGGTGTTTCCTCTTTTTCAACTTTTCCTCCAGGAAATTCCCAAAGACCACCCCTTTTTTTATGAAGGGGTCTTCTAACTAAAAGAACTTTTCCTTGATTTTGAATGAAAGCTGAAACCACTTTAAGGCTCATTCTTAATCTTTCAATCTTTCTAAAAATTCTTTAGCTAATTCTCTAAAGGCTTCACTCACTTTATGGGTTGGCTCATAATCAAGTATAGACTTTCCAAAACTTTGTGCTTCACTCACTCGAATGCTTCTCGGAATAACATTTTGAAAAAGGATCCATTTAAAATGTTTTTTTACCTCTTCTGCTACCTCATAGGTAAGCTTATTTCTTGGGTC
>JBKBTC010000004.1:0-26018 GCA_046291435.1 Caldimicrobium sp.
GCCAAAGCTCTTATGAGTTCATCTGAAGAGCAATTTAAAGAAACACAGCAATTAGTGTTCTCTATGGATAAAATTAGAGAAATTAGCGACACTATAAAGGGGATTGCGGAGCAGACTAATCTCCTTGCACTTAATGCTTCAATTGAGGCAGCTCGCGCAGGTGAAGCTGGAAAGGGCTTTGCCGTAGTTGCCAATGAAGTTAAGGAACTTGCAAGAAAGGTGTCTGAATTTATTGGAGAGATTGAACGCACCATTGATGAGCTCTCTGATAGAGTTAATGCTGTTGCTAAGAAAGCTAAAGAGAGTAAAGAACAAGCTATTGAGGTAGAAAATTCAACTTCTGTTATTGCCAATGCGGTAGAAGAACAAACTGCAGTTATAAATAGCATTATTGAGTATGTGATGGAAACAAGAGAAAAAAGTTTTAATTTCATTTCAGACGTTGAAGCTCTAAATAAGGATTCTCTAACCTTAGAAAGCATAACAAAAGACTTAAGAATAAGTACAGAGCTTCTTTCAGAAATTGGAGAAACTTTAACTAAGGTAGAGGAAGTTATTGAAATTGATGTAAAAGCCCCATCAGATGAAGAATTATCTCAGATGAGTGTGATATCTTTGATTAAGCTTGGTATTTTAGGTCATATCAACTGGAAAGTAAATTTTATAAAAGATGTTTTAATTGGGAAAATGCCTCAAGTTGAAAGAGATCATAGAAGATGTTTATTAGGAAGGTCTATGCAATACTTAGAGAAAAAATTAAGTGGAACCCCAATCTTTAAAACATTATCTGAATTAGAGGAGCCCCATGCAAAATTACATGGGCTTGTTGAGAGATTAGAAAGGGAAGTTAAAATAGATAATAAAGAAGAGGCATTAAAGTTTATAGAAGAAGAAGTTATTCCTATCTTTAAGAAAGTAATTGGGGGATTAAAAGAGATTTTGAAAGAATGTATAAGGTTAGGATGTAATTAAATTAAGTAAAGGCAAAGTTAAAATGGGAGGAAAATATGGTAGATGAGGATATTTTAAAAGATTTTTTGGTTGAAGCAAAAGAAGGGATAGCCAAAATGGAGGAGGAGTTTATAGAACTTGAAAAGGAAAGAGGTAATGTTGAGATATTAAAGAGCCTTTTTAGAACGATGCATTCTCTCAAAGGGGCATCTGGTTTTTTTGGTTTTAAAACCTTAGAAGGAATAGCTCATTTTGCCGAAGATATCCTTGCTAAATTAAGAGATGGTGCAATAACCCCTGATGAAGAGGTCATAGATATTTTACTTAAATGTTTAGATGAAATTAAATATATTGTAGCCTATTTAGAAGAGCATAAGAGTGAGCCTATGGAAGATAGAATTTTAGAGTTTTTAGTAGAACTTTCCAATTTTAGCGACAAACTGAAGAGGGGAGAGGTCCGAAAATCTAAACAGGAAAAAGAAGATGAAGTAAGAGAAGCGGCAGAAGTTTCTGCTATCAAAGTTTCTGAGGAACCCTCGGAAAAAGAAATAATATCGAAAGATGCGGAAACCGAAGAAAGAAAAATCAAAGAGATAACACCGAAAGCTGAGGCTGCGGGACAGGATGAAAAAGTAGAAAAAGTGGCTGGAGCAACACCTCAAGTACAGCTTACTGAAACACATATTAAGGTTGATGTAAAGCTTTTAGATATGCTTATGAACCTTGCAGGGGAGTTAGTCTTAGCAAGAAATAGAGTGGTGCAACTTTCTAATCGTATAAACGACCCAGAACTTCTCCGCTCAGTGCAGACTCTTTCAATGGTAACAACAGAGCTTCAAGAAACGATAATGAAAACAAGAATGCAGCCCATTGCTGTAGTTTTTAATAAATTTCCAAGGATTGTAAGAGACCTTGCACGGGCTTTAAATAAAAAAGTAAATCTTCACATTGAAGGGGCAGACACTGAGCTTGATAGGTCTATTATTGAGGCTATAAAGGATCCCTTAACCCACTTAGTAAGAAATGCCATAGATCATGGTGTTGAAGCGGAAGAATTAAGAGAGCAAGTGGGAAAACCTCCTGAAGGAAATCTGTATTTACGAGCTTATCACGAGGGTGGACAAGTTATTATAGAAATAGAAGATGATGGGAAGGGTATAGATATTGAAAAGATTAAAAATAAGGCTATAGAGAAAGGTTTTATAACTGTTGAGGAAGCGGGAAAGCTTACTGAAAAGGAAATTCTTTCCTTTATTTTCAAATCTGGCTTTTCAACGGCTGAGAAGGTGACGCAAGTCTCAGGGCGTGGTGTAGGAATGGATGTAGTGAAAACTAATATTGAGAGATTAGGTGGGTCGATAGAAATAAACACCTTACTCGGAAAGGGAACAACTGTTAGAGTAAAAATTCCTTTGACCTTAGCTATAATTCCAGCTCTAATTGTAACTTCTCGTGGTGGTCGCTATGCAATCCCTCAAGTAAGTTTAAGAGAGCTTGTAACTATAAATGTAGAAAGAGACATTTTAAAAATAGCAAATACCGAATTTTATAGATTAAGAGGAGAAATTATACCTGTTCTTAGGTTATCTAAGATTTTAAATTTTGAAGATGGGGACACACAAGAGAAAAATTTAGTTATTCTTACCACTGGAGAAAAATATATAGGACTTTTAGTGGATTCCATATATGATTCAGAAGAGATCGTAGTAAAGCCTTTAGGTAAGTGGTTTAAATCTATACCACTTTATAGTGGTGCAACTATCATGGGTGATGGAAAGTTAGCACTTATATTGGATGTTGTAGGGTTAAGTCAATATGTTGGTTTAAAAGCTGAAGAAATTGAAAAGATTCGCGAACAAAAAGTTATAAAAACTGGTCTTGAAGAAACACAGTTTGTTTTAATCTTCCAGGTTGGTGAGGAACATTTTGCCCTGCCACTTGCTCTTATTTCAAGGCTTGATAAGGTAAAAGCAGAGGAGCTTAAAATTATAGGTGGAAAAGAAGTTATCCTTTACAATAATCAAGTTGTGCCAATTATTCGTTTAGAAAATTATTTGCCTCTGCAGGGGATGCCTTTGCAAGAAGAATATAATTTACTCTTTTTTAAAGAAAAGGAAAAAACTTGTGCCATTTTGTGTTCAAAAATTGTGGATACCCTTGAGACCACCTTAGAAGTAAATAGAGACCTTTATGTACAACCAGGTATTCTTGGATATAGAATAATAAATGATAAGACAGTGCTTTTCTTAGACATTTATAAAATCATTGAAATGTATGACCCAGAATGGTTTATCGTGAAAACTGAAGAAACAGGACCTCTAAAGATTTTATTAGCAGAAGATTCACCTTTCTTCCAAAATTTGGTCGCAAACTATTTAAAGCAAGCAGAATTTGAAGTGGAAATTGCAGAAAATGGAGAAGTTGCACTTACAAAGCTTAAATCGGGATATAGACCAGATGTGATTATATCTGATTTAGAGATGCCAGTTATGGATGGCTTTGAGTTTATTAAAAGTGTTAGAGCAAATCCTGAGTTAAGAGATATTCCCATCTTAGTGCTAACTTCCTTAACTGGAGATTATGTGAGAAAAAAGGTTTTTGAATTGGGTGCTAATGCTTATGAAGTAAAGCTTGAAAGGGAGAAAGTTTTGAGAGCAATCAATGAATTAGTGGAGAGGAGAAGTTCTCAAGTCTTATGAAACCTTGCATCACAAACTTTAGCTCTATAGAAGAGCTTAAAAGATTTTTTAGAAAAAAAATAAAGGAGTTACATCCTGATAGAGGAGGAAATGCTACTTACTATAGAGAATTTTTAGATTGGTATCAAAAAGCCTTAGAAAATTTTAGAAAAAAAGGTCAAATTAAAGTTTTAAAGAATCATCAACCTACAACAAATTCTATCTATAAAATGGTTGAATTTAGCACCAAAGAATTAGCCTTAGCTTTACCAAAAAAAATAAAACTGCCACTTTTTGAAATCAAATGTCCCTTATGTGAAGGACAGGGTTTAAACAGAAAAGGAAAAAAAGAAATATGTAATTTTTGTTCAGGAAAAGGATGGGTTTCCTATTATAAAGAAAATGGGCAGGGTTCCTTAGAACTTAAATGTCATGTATGTGAGGGAAAAGGCTTTTTTTACAAAGAAAAATGTCCCCAATGTTTAGGTAAAGGAAGAATAAAGGAAGAAATAGAAGTAGAAATAAAGGTTCCACCTGGAGTTAGAGACGGAGATATTCTCTATATTAAAGGAGAAACCTTTTCAGTGGATTATGATTTTTACATTGAAGTAGTCCAAATTCCCGATCCTTGTCTTACCTTAGAAAAAGATAAAGTGATTATAAACTGCAAGGTCCCTTTTAGTGAAATACTTCTTAAAGAGAGAATTTTTATAGAAACCCTTGAAGGACTTGAGGAAATTCCTACACAACTTATAAGAAGAGGAGAACCAATAATTTTTCCAGGAAGAGGTCCCTTTTTAGCAGAAAATGATTTATGGGAAAGGGGAGATTTAGTAGTTAATATTCAAGTTGTTTTTCCTGAAAAAATTCCTGATAAAGCCAAAAATTTGATAGAAAGACTAATTTATATTATGGAGGTTGAAGAAAATGGAAGCCCAGACACTACCTACACTTAAAGAGCAAAAGAAAATTGTGACTTATCAAAAAACAGTGCCTATTATTGCTTTTTATTTAGGAGATTTTTTATTTGGATTTCCAGCAGATAAGGTGATGGAAATAAATAAGGATATTGAAGTGACACCTGTACCTCTTTCACCTTCTTATATTTTAGGCATAATGAATCTAAGAGGACAAATTATCACCATGATTGATTTAGCCAAAAAAATAGGCTTTGTCTATGAGACTGAGCGCAAGATTAATCTTATCGTTCGCAGTTCTGAAGAAGCAGTTGGTTTTATTGTTGCAAAAATCCAGGATATTATAGAAATTCCAGAAGAAAAGTTAGAAGACCCTCCTGAGAAAATTGAGGGTTTTGATAGAAAATATGTGGAAAAAATATATCAGTTGCCTGATAAGTTACTTACTATTTTGAGTGTGGAAAAGTTATTAGAGAATTAAGGCTCTTCAGGAAAGAGACCTGCAAAATTTAGAAAAACTTTCCATTTATCTTTTTTATGTTTTGGAAATTCTTCTAAAATTAAGGCTTGCCAACGAGGAGCTTTAGGTATTTTTAAGAGTTTTAGTCCAGCTTCTTCTGGAGTTCTGTCCCCCTTCTTTAGATTACATTTTTTACAGCAAAGAACTACATTTGACCAAACTGTTTTACCACCTCTGCTTTTAGGAATAACATGGTCAATAGTTCTCTCCTTAGGATTCTTAAGAAGCTTTCCACAATATTGACAAGTAAATTTATCCCTGAGAAAAAGATTTTGCCTTGAAAATACAACCTCGCTCTGAGGTAATGATTCATAAAACGGTAAATATATGGCATCGGGAACAAGAAGCGTGATAGAAGGGCTACGAATAAATTGATACTCACCATTCTTCCCATTATCGTAAAATTGGCTTATTTTTATCCAATCTGTGAAGCTATGTATCGTCCAATCAGGTGTTATTACTAAAGCGGTACCTTTGACTAAATGACAAATTGCCTTTTGAAGAGTGGTGATTTGGACAGCCTGATAATATTTGTTTAGGACTAAAATTTTTTCAGATAAAAGCCTTTGCCCCAAACTTTAACTCACCACCGGACAAGTCATAGTATGATTTATAGCTGGGATACTCTGAAATTTCTCTAATAATAGCTTAGAAATAGCTTCATAATTTGGAACTTCAATTTCTACAATGATATCATAAGGTCCCATAATTACATCTAAACGTTTGACCTCTTCAATTTTTCTTAGATGTTCCACTACCTTCTCTGTTTGACCAATTTGTGTATTAATTAATACATAGGCTCTTATTGACATTAATTACCTCCTATTAATTTTAAACTCAGAATTTTTAAAGTTATATTAAAACAAAGTGTAAAAAAAACAAGTCCCAACGATTCCATAAAAGATGGAGTAGATTTTCGGTAGCCGCAGGCTTTAGGCTGCGAGGGCATCTAAAATGATATGCAATAGCAAAAGCTTCTAAATACCCTAATTTAACAGATAGTTTTATCTTCTTGCCTGAAGAATAAAAATAGGATTTTGAGCTTTAAAATAATAATCTTGACCCAAAGGTTGCCCTTTATTGATTTGTGCTTGAATTATTTGAAGTTGAAATTCCTTTTTTAGAATTTTTAAAGCTAAATCTAAATTTTTCCACAAAACAAAGGTTGCTACTAATATTTCCCAAGAGCTTATGGATATAAGATATTCTAAAATTTCTTTAAGTTTACCACCACTTCCCCCTAAAAAGACCCTATTTGGGTAAGGGAGCTTATGTAAAACTAAAGGAGCCTCTCCAGTTACTACTTGAACATTAGCTACTCTAAACCTCTTAACATTTTCTTCTAAACATTTAATCTGACCTTCATTTTTTTCAATGGCAAAAATTTTTAAGTTAGGATTTATCTTTCCAACCTCTAAACTTACTGAACCTGACCCTGCACCAATATCCCAAAAAACACCTTCCTTAGGAATTAAGAGTTTATGTAAAACAATAGCTCTAATTTCATCTTTAGTTATTAAACCATCTTTATGAGATATTTCCTCTTCAGCTATTCCAAAAAGGGGCTCTCTACCAAAAGTTGGGTTCTCAATAAGAATGCAGTTAGGTTCCTTAAAAGTGGTATTCATAAAATCCTTAGGTGTTCCACTATAAATTCGCTCATTACTTCTTCCCAAGTTTTCACCAATATAAATTTTTACCTCAGAGAAGAAATTATCTTTAAGAAATTTAACTACTTGTAAGGGACTATTTTTTGTATCTGTAAACAAAAAAAGATAGGGATGAGAGGAGATCTCCCTCAAAAGAGCTAAACCATCGAAAGGTCTTCCATGGAAAGATAAAATTTTCACTTTATAAAAGGGAATCTTTAGCTTAGCACAAAAAACTTGTGGCGTAGAGAGATCCGGGTAGACATATAAGCTCTCTTTGGGAAAATTTTTTAAAAAAGTTTCTCCAATTCCATAACACAGAGGGTCTCCAGTGGCTAAAAATCCTACTTCATTGTTTCTATAATTTTCCATATGTACTATGAATTCTTTAATTTCTCTTATAATTCTTAATTTCTCCTTAACTTCTTCATAAAGAGGATAATTTCTAAAAGTTTCTAAAGTTGCGGGAAAAAGAAATATGGCTTCAACCTTTCTTAAAATTTCCTCTTCGCTTTTTGTTAGAGGTTTATAACCTATTCCTAAAAGATGAATTTTCATACTTTTTTAATTTTCTTCAGTTTGTGGTTTTAATATATAGACTTCCATAATATATCCCTTTTTACTTTTCAATTCCTTCCTTAAAACAATAATTTCATCAGCTATCTCTTTTAGAGAACCCTTTTTAATTATTTCATAAGGTGTCCCTACATAAGCTCCCCAATACATCTGTAGGTCATCATCTGTTACCTTAAACTTTTTAAATGTTTCATAGTTATCTAAAAATACTACTACGGGATTGGTAATTTTTTCTAATTTCCTTAAAGTACGAGGGGTATGGAAGGTAACCTGAGTAGCAATCTCTGTTAAAGATAATTTACTCTTAGCAGTGAGCACTTGAAAAGATGACAAACCAGGCACAACTTCCCACTCAAGGGGAATTTCTTTTTCAATTTCTTTCATAATTTCTATATGACCGTCATAAAGAGCAGGATCTCCCCAAACCAAAAAACCAGCTTCTTTCCCTTCTGTTTCTAAAAGAAAATTTTTTAAAATTTTAGCTTTTTCCCTTCTCCATTCCTTTACTTTTTCTTTATAATTTATTCCCCTTTCTCTTTCAGGAAAAGGGAGATAGATAACTTTATAGTTTTTAGGGTCTCCCTTAATTTTTTTTAAAAGTTCTAAGCGAAGGGAAATTAATTCTTCCTTCGTTCCACCTTTCTCTGGGATAAAAAAAAGAGAAAGCTTTTCTATGAGCTCCTTTGCTTCCTCAGTAAGATATTTATAATCTCCAGGACCTATGCCAATTAAATATAGCTTTTTAACCATAAAAATCCCCTATTTATCTCCATGGGCTAATTTTAATAATGCATTGACAACGGCAACAGTTGCAGCACTACCTCCCTTCCTGCTAAGATTAGTAATAAAAGGAAAAGATTGAGTTGAGAGTAAAATTTTTGCCTCTAAAGCTTTCACAAATCCTACAGGCATACCAATTACTACATAATTATTTTCTATTCCTTTTTTAAGAATTTCAATAACTTTTAGCAAAGCAGTAGGAGAGTTCCCGATAGCTATAATCCCGATATTTTTTTCTCTCTTTAAAGCTTCCTCTACAGCTTTTTCAGTTCTTGTTCCTTCAAGCTCCTCTTCTCCCACTTCTGATAGATAGCATATAACTCTATTTTTTCCGTATCTTTTATTAATCCCGCTCTTAATCATTTCCACATCAACTAAAATATCTTTTCCTTCTTTTAAAAGAGATATTGCTCTTGGAATAGCTTCTTTATGAAAAACCATCTTGTTCACATATTCAAAATCAGCGGTTGCGTGAATTACTCTTTTAAGGATCATTCTCTCTTCAAAGGAAAAAGGAGAAAGATCAATCTTCTTTTCAATAATCTCAAAACTTTTTTCTTCAATTCTTTTCCCGGACAATTTTATATGTTCTTCAATACGCTCTTGTACTATTTCAGCTAACTTTTCATGTAAACCAAGAGGTTTTGTATAAATGATATTTATATCGGGGTAGGTTCGTTTAAAATTATCTATAATAGAAGGAATATCCTTAGTTACATGGTGCCCTTCTGATAAAAAAAAGGGATGAACTACAATGTCCTTATCGCCATTTTGGATCAATTCTTCTATTCTATTCTCTAAGGATGGTTCCCCAAATTGTAAATAAGCTAATTTTATATCCTCTTCAGGCAAATTAAGGGTTTCTGCCAAAATTTTAAGAAATGGGTCCCAGTTGTTTGCTTCTTTTTTTGGGCTTCCATGAAGAACTATGACTATTTTTGGCATCCTTTCCTCCTTATAAAATTATAAAAATTTTTACTAATCTAATCTCCTTTTTAATCCTTGCAAGTATAATACATTTATCATAAATCCTTCCCAGATTAAAGCCTGGGATTACTCAGTGAATTCAAATAAATTTGTAAAGGCAATTTTCGAGTTGCCTTGATTTCGGTAGCCGCAAGCTTTAGCCTGAGCCTACCAAACCTTTGGGATTTCTTTTTTTTTCGGTAGCCGCAACCTTTAGGTTGCGCCAATACGCAGGCTAAAGCCTGCAGCTACATAAGAAATTGTTTTTGAGGAAGGACAAGAATTGTTAAAAAATTTTTTTGTTATATAATTCATTTCTTAATAAGATTGACAAGCAACTAATCCTGTAAGGGAGGAGAGAAGAGGTATGCCAATTTATGAATTCCAATGTGAGGAGTGTGGTGAAATTTTTGAAGAGCTTATTTTTGGTGGGCACATAAATGGAGTTCAATGTAAAAAATGTAAGAGCTTAAAAGTCCATAAAGTAATATCTCAAGTTGCTTTTAAGAGTGGTGGTAAATTTGTTTCATCAAGCGGTTCAGCCTGTGGGTCCTGTAGTGGTGGATCTTGTAGTAGTTGCAAATAATTTAAAAGAGGCATAAAGATGTTTTTAAGGGTTGGTACAAGGGGCAGTAAATTAGCCTTAGCTCAAACTGATTGGGTAGTAAAAGAACTTAAAAAATTTCATCCCCATCTTGAAATAGAAAAGATTATTATTAAAACTACAGGAGATAAAATCTTAGATGCCCCGCTAAGTAAAATTGGAGGTAAGGGACTCTTTGTGAAAGAGATAGAAGAAGCTCTACTAAAAGGAGAAATAGATTTTGCCGTGCATAGTATGAAAGATGTTCCATCGCTAATCCCAGAAGGGCTTGAGGTCTCTATTATTCCAGAGAGAGAATCTCCCTTTGATGTATGGATATCTTCCTACGAGGATATCTACTCCTTAGAGAGTGGAGCGAAAATTGGTACCAGTAGCTTGAGAAGATTATCACAAATTAAAAGACTGAGGAAAGATATAAATATTTATCCCCTAAGAGGAAATGTGGATACCCGTTTAAGGAAATGTCAAGAAGGCTCATATGAGGGAATAATTTTAGCTGAAGCAGGGATTAAAAGGCTTAGTTTATCAGTTAAGTATAAAAGGTTTTCTTTAGATGAAATAATTCCTGCAGTAGGGCAGGGAGCTTTAGGAATTGAGATAAGAAAAGATGATACAAAGGTGAAAGAGATTTTGCAAGTTCTTCATTCTGACAAAACAGCTTCAGCTGTAAAAGCTGAAAGAAGTTTTCTTAAAACTGTTGAGGGAGGCTGTCAAGTTCCCTTAGGAGCTTTAGCTTATTTTGTAAATGGCAAATTAGCTATTACTGGTTTTATTTCTGACCTTGAAGGTGAGCGTTTTTACAGAGAAACCTTAGAAGGCGTGCCTGAGGAAGCAGAAAAATTAGGAGAAGCCTTAGCCCGAAAATTACTCTCTCTTGGTGGTGAACAAATTTTAAAAGAACTTTATCAAGGGTGAAATATGACAAAGCTTGGAAAAGTTTACTTAGTAGGAGCAGGACCTGGAGACCCCGGGCTATTTACACTTAGGGGAAAAGAATTATTAGAAAGCGCTGATACTGTCATCTATGATTACCTTGCCAATCCAAAACTACTTGAATTTTGTCCTAAGGATTGTGAATTTATCTATGTTGGGAAAAAGGGAGGTGCACATACCCTTCCCCAAGAAGAAATTAATAATTTATTAGTTGCTAAAGCCAAAGAAGGCAAAAGGGTAGTTAGATTAAAAGGAGGAGACCCCTTTTTATTTGGAAGAGGGGGTGAAGAAATAGAAGCCTTAATAAAGGAGGGAATTCCTTTTGAGGTTGTACCAGGAGTGACCTCAGCCATAGCAGTGCCAGCTTATGCAGGTATCCCAGTAACCCACAGAAATTTTACTTCAACCTTAGCTATAATTACTGGTCATGAAGCAGAGGATAAAGAAGAAAGTAAAATAAATTTTTCAGCTTTAGCTAAGGTAGGCACTTTAGTTTTTCTTATGGGTGTGAAAAATTTACCTTATATTGTGGAAAACTTAATTAAAGCTGGAAAAAGTTCACATACACCCTGCGCCGTAATACAATGGGGAACAACCCCTAAACAAAAAACAGTTATGGGAACTCTTGAGAACATTGGGGAAGAGGTGAAAAAAGAAGGGATTTCCGCTCCTGCTATCATTGTAGTAGGTGATGTCGTTAAACTGAGAAAGGACTTTAATTGGTTTGAAAAAAAACCTTTATTTGGAAAAAAAATCCTCGTTACACGAACAAGGGAACAGGCAAGTAAATTATCTAAGGCTTTATTTGAATTGGGAGCAGAGGTAATAGAAATTCCTACGATTGAGATAAGACCAATATCTACAGAAATGACTAAAGAATTTGTCCAAAAACTACCTTCCTATGATTTTTTAATTTTTACCTCAGAAAATGGAGTAAAATTCTTTTTTGAAGCTCTCTTCAATTTGGGCTTAGATTTAAGAATATTAGGAAATATCAAAATTGCAGTCATTGGTCCTGCTACAGAAAAAGCTCTTCTGAAGAGAGGACTTTTAGCAGACTTAAAGCCTTCTCAAAACTTTACACAGGAAGGATTAATCGAGGTTTTTCAAAAGATAAACTTAGAAGGAAAAAAGGTTTTAATTGTTAGGGCAAAAAAGGCAAGAGAAAATCTGCCTCAAGCTTTGCAGACTATGGGTGCAGAAGTTGATATTCTTCCTATTTATGAAACGATAAAACCTACCGAATCCTTAAGTAGGTTAAAAGAGGTGCTCTCTACACTGGATTTAATAACATTTACAAGTTCATCCACCGTTGAAAACTTTATGGAACTTTTAAAGGAGGGAAATTTAAAATTACCAGATGCAACTATTTGTGCTTCAATTGGTCCAATAACCTCTGAAACTCTAAAAAAATACGGTATAGAACCCAAAATTGAGGCAAAAGAATATACCATACCTGGCTTAGTGCAAGCAATTGTCGACTTTTATGTAAATAAAGAGGGATAGTAGATGAGGGAAGAAATAAAAAAATCTTTAGAACTAATAAAAAGAGGCATAGTAGACATAATTGAAGAAGAAGAGCTAAAAGAAAAATTGGAAAGATCTTATAAAAAAGGTATACCTTTAAGAGTAAAAGCAGGTTTTGATCCCACAGCACCAGATCTTCACCTTGGGCATACAGTACTCTTAAGAAAACTTAAGCATTTCCAAGATTTAGGGCATGAGGTATTTTTCCTAATAGGTGATTTTACAGCCCTTATTGGCGACCCCACAGGGCGCTCAGAGACAAGACCAGCCCTTACAAAGGAGCAGGTGTTAAAAAATGCCCAAACTTATAAAGACCAGGTTTTTAAAATCCTTGACCCTGAAAAAACTAAGATAGTATTTAACAGTGAATGGTTCTCTAAAATGTCAGCAGAAGATATCATTAGACTCTGTGCTAAGTATACCTTAGCCAGGATCTTAGAAAGAGATGATTTTAAAAAACGTTATGAGAAAGGAATTCCTATCTCACTTCATGAGCTTATTTATCCTCTCTTTCAAGCTTACGATTCCGTGGCACTTCAGGCTGATGTAGAATTAGGAGGAACTGACCAACTTTTTAATCTTTTAATAGGAAGAGATATTCAAAGGGAATACGGACAAGAACCTCAAGTGGTAATTACATTACCCTTGCTTGAAGGATTAGATGGGCAACAAAAAATGAGTAAAAGTCTGGGCAATTATGTAGGTATTATGGAGGAACCTTATGAAATGTATGGGAAATTAATGTCTCTTCCTGATCATTTAATGTGGAAA
Organism: Caldimicrobium sp.; assembly: GCA_046291435.1. Taxonomy (GTDB): domain Bacteria; phylum Desulfobacterota; class Thermodesulfobacteria; order Thermodesulfobacteriales; family Thermodesulfobacteriaceae; genus Caldimicrobium. The sequence goes on from JBKBTC010000004.1 coordinate 12,873, forward strand.
TACTTTGAGTTGTTAACTAATGTGCCTATTGAAGAAATATTCGCCATGAAAGAAGGGGTAGAAAGGGGGACACTTCATCCTAAGGATGTCAAGAAAAAGCTTGCAAGAATAATTGTTTCTCAATATCACTCAGATAAAACAGCCCTTGAAGCAGAAAATCGATTTGAAAAAATTTTTAGTAAAAAAGAACTTCCAGAAGATGTAAAAACTTATGAAATTCCAGCAGGAAAAATTTACCTTCCCAAACTATTAAAAGATTTAGAAATAACTAAATCTACCTCCGAAGCAAAAAGACTTATTGCCCAAAGAGCCATAGATATAAATAAAGAAACTATTACTTCAGAAGAAATAGAATTATCAAGCGGAGAATATATTATTAAAATTGGCAAAAAACGGTTTGTTAAGTTTGTTGTTAAATAATGCCAATTTTTTCTCCCCTTCAGCTTTTAAAATTAATAGATTTAGCTCAAAAAAATCGCATAGCACCTATTTATTTATTTATCGGTCCCTATGAAATAACCTTAGAAAAAGCTAAAGAAATAAGTAGAGTGCTTGCTGAAAAGGGATGTATAAGTGAGATCTATGACCTAAGAGATAAAGAAGAAAAGAAAATTTTTTTGGGCAAAAAGGGGCTTCAAAAGGGTCTTTTTGGAGTTCGCACTGTTTACACCATCATTGCTGGAGAGGAATTATCTTCAGAGAAAGTAGAAGAGATTATAAATTCCATAAAGAGCGAAAACAAACTATTCACTTGGTTTCTGCTCTATGAAGAAATTGATGAAAAAAATCCCCTCTATCAATTGGCAAATACTGAGGGTGCAATAATACCCTTTAACATAAGAAAAAAGGGAGATCTCTTTGAAACTGAATTATTGCTAACTTTAAAGGAATATCAAATTACAACTGATAAAAAAACAGCCAACCTATTTTTAAGTTTAGTGGGAGAAGACTATTTATATTTTAAAAGAGAATTAGAAAAATTAATCTTTTATTGTGCTGACAAAAAAAATATTACCGAGGAAGATGTTAAAGAGGTCACCATTCCTTCAGAAGATAGAGCACTTTATTTTTTAGGCGAAGCTCTCTTTCAATGGAGCCCTCATAAAACTTTGAGTTTTCTTATACATCAATTAGATACTAAAAAAGATCCTATAGAAATTTTAGGTTTTTTATATAGCTATTTTAAAAAATTGCTTTTCTTAGCTGAGATTTTAAAAGATAATCCAGAATTAAAGGCAGAGAAAAGTTATACTCTTTTTGCTAAAAAATGGCAAGAACTTAAAGATAATCCCTTAAAGGAGCTACCAAAAAGCTTAACTGAAACTCACCCCTATGCCCTCTTTTTAATGAAAGGCTATTTAGAAAAAGTATCCTCTGTGGAAAAACTGTTAGAATTTCTCTATGAAGCAGAGTGGGAATTAAAAAGAGAATTTAAACATCCCATAAAAGTGTTTACTAATTTTGTTTTCAACACCTGGCTTTATTTACAAGTTCAAAATCCTTCAAATTTCCCCTTAATGTAAGGGCATTGCGAGACTTCAACTTCAGCCATAGAAAGTTTTATAGCAAAAGCTAAACAGCTAATTTCACCACATTCTTTACAATTGGTCTTTGGAAGACCTTTATAAATTTCTAAAGCAGGTGGTCTTTTAATGGGGTTAAAATCTGGAGTAAGCTCATCCTTTTTTTGAAATAGCTCAAGAAAGATTTCAAGGAGATATCTTAAAACTTCCTTTGCTTCTTCTCTGTCCTCAACGATTGCCCACCTTAGTTCTTTCTCTTCTAAAAATACTTTATAAGTCTTTTTCTTGTATTGAAGATTAAAAACTATATACTTTTCAGGCTCATATAATAGGACTTTTGCTTTGGCTTTTATGTAGGTTGCAAATTCCATCAGAGAATAGGATAAAGGAAGCCTTGCCTTATAACATCCTTTAGCAGGATAGCAGTAAGCTTGCTCTAAAAGAAGACTATTCTCAAGTTCCTCAATCTTCAAAAATTCTAAAAACCTCTTCTCCATGCTTATCAATAAAATTAAGATTTTGTTTCAGATCATAAAGGCTTTTAAAACTAATAGAAATGGTTATTTCTTTTTTTTCAAGATATGGTGAAAATTCTATCTTTATACCTCTCTCCAAAAAAATCTGTTTAATCTTTACAATTTTTTCTTTTTTGCGATAATAACTGGGAAATCTAATTTTTTCAAGCGCTGAAAAGAACCATTGTCTACGAAGATTAACATCTTCCTCAGCTAAAAATTTTTTTAACTCAGAAGTTAGAAGGCTTGGTAAATTTTCTCTTTGCTTTAAATTCATAAGTGTTTCCAAAATTTCCCTTTGTTCATTAAAAGTAGGATGAATTTCGTAAAAAATCTCCAAAAATTCCTCTTGCTCGTAAGGTGAAAGTTCACATAAATTCTCAACAATTTTGGGGTTTAACTCATTTTTCACTATAAGGTCCCAATAAGATGTTCGTAGCTTTAATATTTTTTTTAGAAATTGATACCATTTTAGGTGAGGAGAAAATCCAAGTTTTGGAAGAAGGTGAATAATACGCTCTTCTGTAAAAAGAAGCTCTGCCTTTTCTATAAAAAGAGCCTTTTCTACAAGGTTTAGCCCCCTCCAAAGATTGGATTCTAAAGCTATAAGTAATAGCTCTTCTCCATTTAGAGTAGGTGGTAAAATTAAGGCTTGAAAGGAGTCATAAGATAATTTTCTAAGGGCATTAATCCTTCCTTCCCCAGAAACTATCACATAACCTCTCTCCCCAGGGAATAACAAAGGCAAATCCATAAGTCCATACTCTTTAATACTATCTAATAAAAAGGTAGACCGCTCAGGATAAGAAAAAAGAAAAGACCTATCCTTTTCATCAATTTCTCCAATGCTTACTTCCTTAAGGGTCTTTTGGTAATACTTCATATAAACTCAGTGGTAAAGAATTTTTAGCTAAAGTTTACTACGGATTTTATTTTTTGACAAAGAAATTTTTGAGTTAAAATGGTCTACTGTAAGCGCAGGCTTTAACCAGCGAGAGAATTTTCAACCCGGTAGCCGCAGGCTTTAGCCTGCGTGAGTACAACCTAAAGGTTGCTGCTACAGAAAAATAAAATAATTCAAAAGGTTTGATAGCTGCAAATTTTGCCTTAAAGGATAAAGAGGATAGCTAATTTCTAAGATTTGATTTATAATGTGTATTCGAAAAATATGAAGAAAAAAATTCTTTTCATCGTTGAGTCACCCACCAAGATAAAAACCCTTCAAAAAATTTTACATCAAAAGGCTGAAAACTACCAATTTGTTGCAACTTTGGGGCACATAATGGATTTACCCATTAATAAACTTGGTGTCAATTTAAACAATTTTGAGCCTAACTTAATAATTTTATCCAAAAAAGAAAAAATCCTAAAATATTTAACTAAATTGGCAGAAAAAAGCTCAACAATCTATTTAGCTACAGACCCAGATAGGGAAGGTGAGGCTATAAGCGTGCATCTATATGAATATTTAATTAGAAAGGGAAATCTTAAAAATCCCCATTTTAAGAGAATTGAATTACACGAAATCACTGAATTAGGTTTAGAGAGGGCTTTAAAAAATGCAAGATTTGTAGATTATAACTTATATAACTCATGGAAGGCAAGACGCGTCCTTGATAGATTAATTGGCTATCTTCTTTCCCCAAAAATTTCTAAATTCTTTAAAAGGGCTCTCTCTGCAGGGAGAGTCCAAAGCCCAGCTTTAAAATTATGCGTTGAAAGGGAAATAGAAATTGAAAACTTTAAACCAGAAAAAACTTTTTCCCTTACCATCTTAGCTACATCCCAAGATGGCAAATCCTATGAACTTGAATTGTCAACATTGAATAAGCTATTTAAAAGTCAAAATAAAGAGGAATTATTAGATTTTTTTAACGATTATCTCTACGGAAGTTTAATAACCTTAGAAAAAATTAAAAGCAAAGAGGTTAAAAAACAGCCTCCTCTACCTCTAAAAACTACTACTCTTATTGAGGTAAGTGGTAAAACTTTGGGATTTAGTCCCAAAGAAACTATGCAAATAGCTCAAGCCTTATATGAAAAAGGATTAATTACATATATGCGCACAGATTCAATAAGAGTAAGTCCTATTGCGGTGAATCAGGCAAAAATTTACATTGAAAAGGTATATGGAAAAGACTATGTAGGAGGAGAGAGAAGGGTAAAAAAGAAAGGTCTAATTCAGGATGCTCACGAATGTATCCGTCCAACTAATATCTTAAAAACTGAAAAATCACAAGGGTTAACTTATAAGGAGAAACTTTTGTATGAGTTAATTTTTTCTCATTTTATAGCTTCTCAAATGAAGCCCGCTTTATTTAGAGAAGATTTTTATTTTTTTAAAAATGAAAAGATGCCAAGTTCCTATTATTTACAAATTAAGAATAAAGTGCTTCTTTTTGATGGTTTTCTTAGAGTTTTGGGTGCTCAAATTGAAGAGGGGACTTTATTAAATCTTAGAGAGGGAGAGGTTTTAAAAGTAGAATCTTACAAAATTAAAGAACATATATCTCAACCACCAGAAAGATATACTTCACATAGCTTAATAAAAAAACTTGAAGATTTAGGAATTGGAAGACCTTCTACTTATCCAACTATTTTAGATAATCTTTTAAAAAGAGGGTATGTTATTATAGAGGGAAAATATTTGAAACCAACGGAATTAGGAAAGAAAGTTTGGGAATACTTGGAAAAAAATACAAAATTAATTATGGATTATTCTTTTACAGCTCAAATGGAAAAAGCCTTAGATGAGCTTTGTGAAGGAAAAAAGATATATACATCACTTTTAAGTGAATATTATCAAATTCTTGAGGAGTACCTTCTATCATGAAACTCTTTGTAATTGGTGTTGGACCTGGTGAACCAGAGCTAATTACTCTAAAAGGATATAAAATTTTACAAAAAATTAATTTAATTTTTTATCCCAAGGGGGGCAAAGAAAATGTAGCTCTCTCCATTGTGGAAAATCTTATCTCAAAAGATGAGAAGATCTTAATAGAACTTCCCTTCCCTATGGTCAAAGAGAAAGATCTTACAGAAACTTGGGAAACCTTAGCAGAAACCATAATAAACTGGTTAAAGAAGGAAATAGAGGGTGTTTTTTTAACCTTAGGGGACCCTGCCTTTTATTGCACTTATTATTATGTAAAGGATTTTCTTCTTCAAAAGGGGGTAGAAACAGAAATTATTCCTGGAATTACATCCTTTTCTTTAGCATCAGCACGGTTTAATATACCCTTAACACTTGGGAATGAAAGGGCTCACATTGTTCCAGCAGAGGAATTCTTTAAAGATTTATCCTACTATAAAGAAAAGACAACGATAATTCTTATGAAAGTTCATAAATATATTAAGGAAATTCTTGAATTTTCAAAGACAAATCATTTTAACTGTTATATTGGATACCGCTTAGGGCAAAAAAAAGAAAAGCTATGGTATAATATTAGCAATCTGGAGGAACTGCAAGAAGACCTCTTGGATTATTTTACTATTGCCATACTTAAAAAATGACGATTATGAAAAAGATTTATTTCATCGGAATTGGACCAGGAGCACCTGATTTACTCACATTAAGAGCTTATAAAATTATATGCAGCGCACAGGTTATTATTTATCCTGGAAGTTTAATAAGTTCTGAGATGTTAGATTTTATAAAAAGAGAAAATCTAAAGGCAGAGCTATTTGATGCCTATGGAAAAAGTCTAAGTCAAATTATTGAAAAAATTGAAACCGCTTTAAGTAAAAAACAAATCGTAGCAAGGCTCGTAAGTGGCGATCCCTCTATCTATAGCTCAATAATGGAACATATAGAAATCTTGCGTGAGAAAAACTATCCCTATGAAATTGTCCCAGGCATCTCCTCAGCCTTGGCTGCTTCCTCTAAATTGGGTATTGAATTTACCTATCCTGACCTTTCTCATAGTTTAATTCTCACAAGACTTCAGGGAAAAACTGGAGGGGCAACAGAAGAAGAAATTTTAAACTTTGCTAAATCAAAGTCTACTTTAGTGTTTTTCTTAAGCTCAGGATATAAAGAAAAACTCTATAATCTTTTAAAAAAAATATTTCCCTTAGATACAAAAGTTGCCATACTTTATAAACTAACTCATCCAGAAGAAAAAATTTTTATAACTACCTTAGAAAGATTAACTAAGACGATGGAAGAAAATAATATTCATAAAAGTGCACTCATCGTGGTGGGTGAAGTTTTAAACTTAATAGATGAAAATTTCCACAAAAGATCAATTCTTTATGCAGAGAAATAAAGAAATCTTTTTAATTTATCTTTCTGAAAAAGGAAAAGAGGTTGGGGAAAGGGTTCAAGCTTTTTTGGGTGCAGGGGAGCTTTTCAATTGGAAAGAAATAAAGGAAGAGGGCTTAGCAAATTATTGGAAGGAAGATGCCCTTCTTATTTTTATTATGGCTTTAGGGATAGTTGCAAGGATTTGTGCCCCTTATATTTCCAAAAAGGGAGAAGATCCAGGAGTAATTGTGATAGATGAAGCCGCATCTAATGTAATTCCCTACTTAGGCGGGCATTATGCCCATTCCAACAAAATAGCATTAGAAATTGCCCAATTTTTAGGGGCTCATTCTTGTATAACTACTGCCTCAGATCTTCAGGGTCTACCAGCTATAGATTTGTGGATTAAAAAAGAAGGATTTGCCCTTAAAAACCCAAACCTTTTGCCCCATTTTATGAGTAAATTAAATCTCTACGGTAAACTTAAAATCTGGGTGGATGAAGATGTTGATAATTACTTAACTATTAATTTACTTCCCTGTCTGCACAGAGTAGAAAATATAGATGAAGCGGATGTGATAATAACCTTTAAAAATTTACCAATGGATGAGAAACTTGTACTCATTCCGAAAAAGATTTGGGCTGGAATAGGCTTTCACGAAAGATTAACAACGGAAGAGCTGGAAGAAAAGTTTATATATTCTTTACAGAAATTCGGCTATGACCTTTTATCTTTAAAGGGTATTGCAACGATTAAGAAAAAATCCAATTATTTACCTCTTACTAATTTTGCATTAAAACATAACATTAAATTATTAGGAATTGAAACAGATAAACTATCAGAAATAAAAACTTTAAGTTCCTCAGAAAATGTGAAAAGTAGATTTGGAATATCAAGTGTTTCTGAAGCCTCAGCTATTTATGCAAGTAGAGGAAAATTAATTATTCCCAAGCAAATTTATGAAGATTTTACTTTAGCTTTAGCGGTAGAGCAGGATAGGGCTTTTGGCAAGCTATATGTGGTCGGAATAGGCCCTGGCAATTTAGAGTATTTAACTATCAAAGCTTTGAAAGTGCTTACCTCTGTGGAAGCAGTAGTTGGATATAGGAGCTATTTACGACAGATTGAACCCTTACTATCAGGAAAAGAGGTTTATGCCTTTTCTATGACAGAGGAACTAAAAAGGGTGAAAAAAGCTGTAGAATTAACGCTTATGGGAAAAGATACAGCTCTTGTGAGTGGAGGAGATCCTGGAATTTATGGTATGTCTGGTTTGTTACTGGAATACTTACATAATCAAGGCATAACTCTTGATATAGAGATAATTCCTGGTATATCAGCATTAAATATGGGAAATGCCTTGCTTGGAGCCCCTTTAGCCAATGATTTTGCTGTAATTAGTCTTTCTGACAGGCTTATGCCCTGGGAAAAGATAGTGGAGCGATTAAGCATCTTAGCTAAAAGTGATATTCCCATAGTAATATATAATCCTACAAGCAAAACCCGAAAGAAACAGTTTGAAGATGCTTTGAGTATACTTAAAAAATACAGACCTCTTAATACCTATGTTGCTATAATAAACTCTGCCTCAAGAGAAGATGAGCGTATCTACATAACTACCTTAGAGTCGGTAGATGAAGAGCAGGTTAATATGCAAAGTTTATTAATCGTTGGGTCTTGCGCAGTGAAGAAAATTGGCTCCTATTTAGTTGCGGAAAGGGGATATGAAAGAAAATATTCAGAAGAGCTCAAAGGTTGCTCTTCTAGTTAGTAATTCTCATCTTTGGGGACTCTGGTTTTATAAAGCTCTAATTAGTGTCAATTTGTCCATTGAGCCCATTTTAGTGGATCAAATAGATGATAATTTTTCAAAGAAATATTGTGCCCTTTTTGTGCCTGGTGGATGGTCAAAAAACAAGTTAGAGTCTTTAAGTGAGAGACAAAGGGAAATTATTAGAGAATTTCTCCAAAAAGGTGGATTGTATTTTGGTATATGTGGCGGAGCAAGTTTAGCAGGTGCTGAAGGGCTTGGTATCATTCAAGTTAGAAGAAAAAAAGAAAGAATTCCCAGTTATAGCGGTCCTTCCTTAATTAACGCTAAAGATAAAGTTCTCTTTCAAAATATAAAGAAGCCCCTTTTTTATCTATGGTTTCCACCAGAATGGGACATAGCGGGAGGAAAAGATTTAAAAATATTAGCAACCTTTTCTCAAGCACTACCTTCAGCTTATACTTCAGACCTTTGTTTAGGTGATCACTACGATAATTTAGATTACTATGAAAAAATTTATGGTATACCTCTTCATCCTGAAAAAATGAAAGATAAAGTTCTGTTTATAGAAGCTTCATATGGGAAAGGGAACGTTTTCCTTTCTCTAATCCACTTTGACACTCCCAATTGCCAAAATAGTAAAATTTTTTGGAAAAACTTTATTTCCCGCAACCATTTACCTCTATCCCTCTCAGAGGATAAATCCCCTAAATCTGTATTATCCACATCTTCTTTCTCCTTAGCTCAAAACCTTTTGAGAAAGACTAAAAATTTATATAAAAAGGTGAATAATCTTTTACACTTTGGGGTAAGAAACTTTCTCTATCATCAAAGGTATTCTTTTTTCTATCAATGGAAACGAGGTATCAGAGGTTTAGAACTTTTAAATCTATATTATATGTTTAGAGAAATTATAAATACTTTAAGACATAACTTTTTTTCTACGGAAACATTAGAAAAAATTAGCCTTATAGTTGAGAGTTTAGAGAATACCCTTCCCCTCGTGCTAAAAGGGTTAGAAAAGGATATGTACGGGTTTTTATATAAAGAGAAAATTCTTAAAGAGGAAGAAGAAAGGGAAATTTTTGGAGCAAATGTAAAGAGCTATGGAGGAATTTATAAAGAAGTTATAAATCGTTTGGAGGAAATTTTAGTTTATCTCTGGCAAGCATTATAGGGATGGTGGTATTTGTCTTGGGCGGGGCAAAAAGTGGAAAAACCAAATGGGCTCTAAATTATGCCCAAAGTCTAAAGAATATCCAGAAATATTACTACCTCGCAACAGCCCTTCCACTGGATGAAGAGATGGAAGAAAAAATTAATAGGCATAGGGAAGAACGGGGAGCACTCTGGCAATCTATAGAAGAACCTCTCTATATAACCCAAAGAATTAGAGATATTAAAGACGCTTTTACCGTAATTTTAATAGATTGTCTCACCCTCTGGGTTTCAAATCTGTTATATTTTTCAAAGAATGTAGATGACTTTTTAGAGGAGCTCTTAGAGGAAGTTGAAAATTATAGGGGAAGTGAAAAAAGCTATTTGATATTTGTTTCCAATGAAATAGGGTTGGGTTTGGTTCCTTACAATCCCCTGGGAAGAGAATTTAGAGAACTCTTGGGATGGATAAATCAAGAAATAGCTAAAAGGGCTGAGGAAGTATATTTTATCTTGGCAGGATTGCCACTAAAATTAAAGGGATAGAAGACTTTGGAATTAATAAAGGCAATATTTCTTGAAAGAATCAATCGCTTTGTCGTAAGGGCTAAAATTGAGGATAAAGAGGTTTTAGCATATTTACCTAATCCCGGAAGACTTTGGGAGCTTTTACTTCCAGGAAGAGAATTACTTCTTAAAGCCGCACATAATAATGCTTATAAATATACTGTAATAGCTTGCTACAAGGAAAACATTCCAGTTTTACTTCATACCCATTTAACTAATGATTACATAAAAGAGCTTCTTCTTCAGGGAAGGGTTCAATTTTTATCTAATTATGAATTTGTGGGAAAGGAGCCAAAGATAGGAAAAAGCAGATTAGATTTTTTGTTGAGAAATAGGGAAACAGAGAAGGAGCTCTTTCTTGAGGTAAAAACCTGTACACTTTTTGGAAGTAAATTAGCTATGTTTCCTGATGCCGAAACCAAGCGAGGAACGAAGCATTTGTATGAGCTTGCTAAGTTAGCTTCTCAAGGGAAGGAGGCAGGGTGTTTATTTGTTGTGATGAGCCCTTATGTTGAGTATTTTCTACCTGCCTATCATATAGACCAAGCCTTCACCCAAGCCTTTTTAGAGACTTATTCTTTAGTAAAATATGTGGCTATAGGTATCTCCTTTAATGAAGATTTCACTAAGGTTAACCAGATTAAACCCTTAAAAATCCCCATAGAACTTTTAAAAGAAGAATTTAAAAATTCTGGATCCTATCTCGTAATTTTAGAAGTAAAAAGCAGCGTTGCTCCTCTTGTAGGGCACTTGGGCGAAATTCCTCTAAAGAAAGGATACTATGTATATGTGGGATCAGCAAAGAAGAATCTTTATCAAAGAATAAATCGCTATTTAAGAAAAAATAAAAAGAAATTTTGGCATATTGATTATTTACTTGATGTAGCTAAAATTTACAAAATTGTTCCTATTCTTAGTAGTAAAAGTTGGGAATGTGAAATTGCAAGCGAGTTATCAAATTTTGCTGAGACCTCTATAAAAAATTTTGGAGCCTCCGATTGCAACTGCAAAAGCCATTTACTCTATTTTCCATCAAACCCTTTATTAAATCCCCATTTTATAAATCTCATAAATTATTTTAGATTAGAAAAACCCTGTCTTCTCAGCCTAAAGTCTGCGGCTACCGGAGATTTCGCAGGCTAAAGCCTGCGGCTACCAAATTCCCCCGCTACAGAAGATCTCGCAGCCTCAAGCCTTCAACCACCAGGTTAATTAGAAATTTTGTAAAGAATTTATGGTAACTTAAAACAAAATCAAATTTTTTTCACAAAATATGGAAAAATTCATTAGCCAATCATATAAATTATTAAATAATATTACTTATAGGGAGGAGGTAATTATGGATAAAGAAAAATCTATCATTAATCAAGTTAGAGCTTTTCATTTTATGGTAGGAATTTTGAAACATCAAGAAGAGGACCCAAGATGTGCTGTATGCAAGAGTCGTAAAAAGGTAGCAGAGGAATTAATGGAAGAATTTGAAAAATTTAAACAGAAAGTATCGATAGAGGAAATTCCGGAACTTTTTAGGGGTAAATTTGAAAAAATACAGAATACAATTAATTCTTTAAAACTTCCAGCAAATCCTATCCCTCAGAGGAAGGTAGGTGCTTGTCACTTTCCTGACGAGGAATGTATAATAAAAGAAGCTTACGATATTTTTGAAGAGGTTATTGAAGAAAAAGAAGATTAAAATATACTTAATTAGTGTATCTTCCTTCAGAAAAATTTGGAAAAATTAAAAAAGCCTTAATCGTATTACCCCTACCGGAATGGCATTATTTTAAAGAAGAGTTATCAGCAAAAAAAGTATACCGCTGGCTAAGTATTAATTTCGCTTTATTAAAAGAAGAGGTCTTTCTAATTGGTCCTATATTTTCAGCCCCTCAAGTTGGCTTATTGATGGAATATTTAATCTCTAAAGGTTTAAAAAGTGTCCTTGCAGTTGGATGGGCTGGAAAGTCTCCCTTTAGCGACCTTGAACTGGGAGATCTCTTTCTTCCTGTTAAAGCTCTTAGCCTTGAAGGAACAAGCAAATTTTACTTTAAGGGAAGGAAAATTTTTAAAATAAATCCTGATTTGTTAGAAAAACTCACTTTTTTACTCCCAAAATATTCTCTTTCTTTTAAGGAGGGCTTCATTCTTACTGTTGACGCTCCCTTCGTTGTTGAAAAAAAATTAAAAGAATTTAGTTTTTATTTAAAAAGAGCTTCTGCTATGGATATGGAAACTTCTATCCTTTATGCCTTAAGTGAATATTATAAGATACAAGTAGGAGCACTCCACTTTATAACAGATAAAATAGGAAGCAACAGTAGAGTGCGACCTGAGAAAAAACTTAAAGTTGTTAGAAAGGCTTTAATTCCTTTTTTAAAGAATTACCTTGAGAATGTTGAGCTTTAGAAAGAACTATGAAAAAATTAAAAATTAATCCCTTTGAGTATTTTGGACTTACACCACAATTTTTAAAAGAGCACGATGATGGAACAATTTTCAAAATCATAAAGAGTATCTATAGAACATTACAGATGAGTTATCATCCAGACAGAGGAGGGGATCCTAAGAAGGCTTTAGAATTAAATTTGGCTTTTGAATTAATAAACCTGGAAAAAGATCCTCAAGCCTTTAAGCATTATAAAAATGCTTACATACAAAGACTTTCAAGAAAAACCTTAAAAAAAGAATTAGAAGAACTGCAAAATTTTTCACGAAAATTGACCTACATTAATGAACTTTTGAAAGAAAGATTTTGGCTTTTTTTAGAAAAAGGAAGCGAGCAAATCAACTCTTTATTCCATCAAGGCTTGGCACTTAAAATAAAACTTTTAGATGTGATTTCTCAGATCAATTTCGGAAACATAGTGGGTTTTAAAAATAAAAAGAGGTTTTTTAAAGAAATTATCTTTGGTCCTAATTATTTATTAAAAAAAACTGGAGAGATGAAGAAATATCAAGTATTTAAAAAATATAAAATCATGGGGGCGGTAAAGAGGGAATATATTACTCCCTGGCATTTAATGGAGCGAAATTTAAAAGAGGAAAGATTTTATGTGAAAAACTATATGACAAAAGAAACTTTTATTAGGGAGATCCTTATTTATCTTTCTCCAGAGCTTAAAGCTAATTATTATCTATTTTTTTACCATGAGAAAGACCCTTCAAAAGTATATTTAGAAGGCTTGATTTTAAAATTAGAAGAAATTTCCTATTTAGAATTTTTGGAAATTTTAAGGAAGGAAAGCATTGAACCTTCAGAGTCCGTAGAAACGGATGAGGCTTCTAAAAATTCTATGGTAGTGCCTGGAGAATTTTAACCCAAAGCCTGAGCATTTTGAATTCAAGGTTATTGACATAATCGGCTTGTG
>JBKBTC010000064.1:0-6463 GCA_046291435.1 Caldimicrobium sp.
AGCTGAAAAAGTTCAAAAAGAATTGGTAAGGTATCTTTCTAATCATTATCCCGATATAGTAGATAGAGGAGTTAAATATGCTCCCTTTTTGGTACTTGTGGGAACACGAATGCCTGCTATTTTAATTGAAGCAGATTTTATAACAAACCCCATTAATGCAGAACGCTTAATGAGAGAAGAATATCTGGAAAAAATAGCAGAGGGAATTGCTAAGGGTGTAGAAAATTATATACAAAGCTTAAAATTTTCAGAGGTGCCAATCTTTGAAAAACATAGATCTAAAACTGGGAGTTGAGGTTTTATTCGAGGAGGATAATTATCTAAAAAAATTCAAAAAAGCAAAGATTGCTCTCTTAACTCATCAGGCAGCGGTTGATAAAAATTTAGTCCTATCTTATGAGCTTTTTCATAAAGAATTTGGGGAAAAGCTACTTTATCTCTTCTCTCCCCAACACGGTTTATTTTCAGAAAAGCAAGCTAATATGGATTTTTCTTTTGATGAAGAAGAGCCCCTGCATGGCTTAAAGGTTAAGAGTCTTTATGGGGAAAGACTTTCTCCAGCAAGTTGCGACTTAAAAAAGGTGGACATAGTTTTTGTAGATTTAGTGGATGTGGGCTGTCGAGTATATACTTATATTTGGACCCTTTTTTTAACTATGAAAGCTTGTAATCAGCTTGTTAAAGAAGTAGTTATATGCGATAGAGTCAATCCCTTAGGAAGAGTTATTGAAGGTCCCATCTTAGAAAGAGAATTTTATAGTTTTGTTGGACTTGATAGCCTCCCTATGCGCCATGGACTAACCATAGGCGAAGTTTCTAAGCTTTTTCAAAAAAGACATTTTCCTAATCTTTCTCTAAAAGTCATACCTATGAAAAATTATAACCCCCAGGTTTTATTCCCTTTCTTTGGAAGGTTTTGGATTCCTCCATCACCTAATTTGCCTACATTTACCAGTGCTTTAATCTATCCAGGTATGGTTCTTTTAGAGGGCACAAATTTATCCGAAGGGAGAGGAACAACGCTCCCTTTTTTAACCTTTGGTGCACCTTATTTAGATTTTAAAAGGAGCTTAGAATTCTGTAGGGAACATTTTCCTGAAAATACTTGGGGAGTAAAGTTTAAACCTACAGCTTTTATTCCTACCTTTGATAAATGGAAAGGGGTAAGGTGTTTGGGCTTTCAAATATTTATAACTAATCCCATGGTATTCAAACCTGTATCCTTTGCCTTAAAACTGATAAAATTTATGTACCATGAGTTTCCCTCCTTTGAATTTTTAATGATACCCTATGAATTTGAAAGCAAAAAAAGACCAATAGATATTCTTATAGGGAAAAGAAAAATTTTGAACTGGTTGGAGAATAGAGAAGAAGGAGATTTAGATTATTTAATATCTGAAGGTTTAGAAGACTTCCAAAGAGAAATTACTCCACTTCTTATTTATCATTAAATAAGCCTTGTAGCCGAATGCTTTATGTTGTGTTCTTACAGGCTAAAGCCTCCGGTTACCAGATATCTATAAACACTATGAGGAAACAACCCCATTTCGAAGAGATTATTTTTGAAGAAACGCGGGGGGTTGTTTTTTAATTATTTTTAAGTACTATATAAAGCAATTAAATTTTATATGGACCCTAAGGTAGCCAAAGAAAAAAAATTTAAATCCAATAAAGAACGAATAAATGCATTTTTGAAACATTTTCAGAAGCAGGATGACATTTTGATCCTTCTTTGGGCTGATCCTGATGCCTTAGCAAGTGCCTATGCTTTAAAAAAAATTCTTCAAAATAAAGTAAATACCATAACTATATCTGCAGTTAACGAAATTCGAAGATTAAATAATTTAGTTATGATTGAGGTTTTGAAAATCCCTTTAACGCGTTATTCAGAAGACTTGTTAAAAAGGCATAACAAAATAATTTTAGTTGATTCACAACCTCCCCATAGAGATGAGTTTAGTAGTATTAACTTCACTGCGGTCATTGATCATCATCCAATCACTTCTGGTTGGGAAGCAGCATATGTTGATATAAGACCTAATTATGGGGCTACCTCCTCAATTATGTATGAGTATTTGAAAACACTCAAAATCAAACCAAATGTTTATCTATCTACAGCCCTTGTTTATGGAATTAAAACAGATACAGATAACTTTAAAAAAAGTGCGCAAAAACAGGATGTAATAGCCTTTCAAAAACTTTACAACAGAATGAATAAACACCTACTAAATAAAATAGAATCCTCAGACTTAAGACGATCAGAATTGAGATATTTTAAAATAGCCTTAAATAACTTAAAATACCGTGGAAATCGTGCTTTTTGTTATTTAGGAAAGGTAAGTCATCCAGATATATTAGTTTTAATAGCAGATTTCTTAAATAAAGTTTATGAAACTTCTTGGGTATTTGTGGGTGGTGAATATAAGAAGACCTTAATTTTAATTGTTAGATGTGATGGTTATAGAAAAGATGCGGGAAAATTAGTGAGCAGGCTTTTTAAAAATCTTGGGAAGGCTGGAGGACATAAAGAAAAAGCCCGGGCTGAAATTTCATTTGAGAAGCTAAATATAGAACCAGATGAATTTACTACTGTAAATCTTATAAGGCTTTTTAAGAAACACTTTATAAAATCAGATAAAAGGGGTTCTTCTTTGGGAGAAGCACCATTGTTATAAAAATTTATGCAATTATAAGCGGATTTTTATAAAGGGAACCTAAAATAAAAAAGGAAACAAAAAATGGCACGCTTTGTAGATCAAGCTAAAATTTATGTTAAAGGTGGAGACGGTGGTGCAGGATGTGTAAGTTTTAGAAGGGAAAAATATGTGCCAAGAGGTGGTCCAGATGGCGGAGACGGAGGTGATGGTGGAGATGTTATACTAATTGCAGATCCTAATGTTCATACACTTTATGATTTCTATCACCATGTACATTTTAGAGCTGAAAATGGTCGTCCTGGTCAAGGAAAAAAAATGAAGGGGCGCGATGGGGAAGATTTAGTTTTGAAGGTGCCAGTGGGAACAGTTGTTAAGGATGCTGAAACAGGGGAAATTTTAGGAGATTTAGTAAAGCCAGGGCAAAGATTAGTCGTGGCAAAAGGTGGCAAGGGAGGAAGAGGAAATGCTCATTTTGCTACTCCTACCAGACAGGCTCCCCGAATTGCTGAGCCAGGAAGTCCTGGAGAAGAAAAGTGGCTAATTTTGGAACTAAAACTCATTGCTGATGTAGGGTTAGTGGGTTTCCCCAACGCTGGTAAATCAACTTTACTTTCACGAGTAAGTTCTGCCAAACCGAAAATAGCAGATTATCCCTTTACCACTCTTGAACCTAACTTGGGTGTGGTTAAATTAAAGGATGGTGATACTTTTATCCTTGCAGATATTCCTGGATTAATTGAAGGAGCTTATAGTGGCGTTGGTCTGGGACATGAATTTTTAAGACATATTGAAAGGACACGACTTCTTCTCTTTTTATTAGACCTTTCAAAAGGAGAGGAAATAGTTAAAGAATTTGAAATTCTAAGAAAAGAACTTGGGCTTTATAATCCTCTTTTACTGAAAAAACCTTTTTTAATTGCCTTAAATAAAATAGAC
This sequence comes from Caldimicrobium sp., assembly GCA_046291435.1. GTDB lineage: Bacteria > Desulfobacterota > Thermodesulfobacteria > Thermodesulfobacteriales > Thermodesulfobacteriaceae > Caldimicrobium. Next base: position 3,594 of record JBKBTC010000064.1, read on the forward strand.
CTACTTCCTGCGGAAAGGAGAGTTGAAGCCTGTAAAGAATATCTCAATCTTTTTCCCAAAGAATTACAAGAAAAAATTTATCCCATCTCAGCACTAACAGGGGAGGGCTTGTCAGCCTTACTTTATGCACTATATCAAGAATTAATATTTCTAAGGAAAGAAGAATGGGAGATAGAAGAGAATATATAAAAAAACTACTCAAAGCGGAAAGAGTAGTTATTAAAATAGGAAGTGCTGTTATAACTAAAGATGATGAAGGTCTAAATAAACAAGTTCTTTCTCAAATTGCCTATGAAGTTCAGAGATTGCAAAAAGCAGGGAAGAAAATAGTTTTAGTCTCCTCTGGAGCTATTGCTTGTGGAAGAGCTAAACTAAAATATTACAAAAAACCTCTTTCCCTTTCTGAAAAACAAGCATTAGCTGCCTGCGGACAGGCAGATTTGATCCATGTCTATGAAGAAATTTTTGAACAATATGGTTTAAAGGTGGCTCAAGTGCTTTTGACTTCGGAAGATCTTTCAGTGAGAAACCGTTATCTTAATGCCAGAAAGACCTTAAGCACCCTTTTAAAATGGGGTATTGTTCCAGTCATTAATGAAAATGATACGGTGGCTACAGAGGAAATACGTTTTAGTGATAATGACCTACTTTCTGCTTTAGTGTCCTTGGCTTTGCCTGCTGATGTATTATTTATATTCTCTGATATTGATGCCCTTTACAAAGAAGATCCGAGGATTAATCCCTCTGCAGAAAGGGTAAGTTTTGTAGAAGAGGTAACACCTGATATAATTTCTATGGCAGGAGCCAAACCTGGTAGGCTTGGTAGAGGAGGAATGTATTCTAAGCTACTTGCCGCAAAAATGGTAACCTCTTCAGGAATACCTATGGCTATTTTACCCGGAAAGGAACCACTTATATTAGAAAAATTTTTTGCTGGAGAACCAGTAGGAACCTTTTTTGCACCCAAAGAAAGAAAGCTCTCTATGAGAAAGCTTTGGATCAAATATTATCTTCAACCTGAAGGAAAACTTTTTTTAGATGAGGGAGCAGTGAAGGTTTTAAAACATGAGGGGAAAAGTCTGTTAATCGGTGGAGTTAAGAGATTAGAAGGTAATTTTAGCCGAGGGGCAAGTGTCCTATGCTATGACCCTGAAAATAATCCTATTGCAAAGGGTATAGTCAATTTTTCCTCTGAGGAGATTCAAAGCTTTTTAAAAGATGCTATAAAACCTGATAAAGAGATAATTCATAGAGATAATTTGGTCCTTCTTGACTAATTACATAAGATAATTACACTAATATTTAAAGAAATATGAAATTTATAAAGAGTTTCCTTATATTTTTTTTCATTTTAGAACTAATTTTTTTTAAATTTTCTTTTTCTTTCTCCAAAGAAACTTATAAAGATAACAGAACTTACTATTTTGGCATTTTAGCTAAAAGGGGAGAGGCTATAGAGGAAAATAGATTTTATAAATTAAAGGAGTATTTAAAAAAAACAGTTCCCTATCGTATAGAATTTCAATTTTTACCTTTTGAAGAACTAAAAAAGAGGGCTTTAGAGGGGAAAATTCATATTATTTTGACAAATCCCTATCAAGCAATAACTATAAAGGAGCTTGCCCATAAAAAGGCTGTTAATTATAGAGTAATTTTAAGTTTAGGTCAATACGAAAAAGGGGATTATTATCCTTATTTTGGCGGGGTTATTTTCACCAAGAAAGGCTCTTCTATAAAAAGTCTATCAGAATTAAAAAATAGAGCCTTTGGTGCTGTTAATCCAGAGTCATTTGGAGGATATCTTATAGCCTTATATGAGTTAAAGAAATCAGGAATTAACGAAGAGGATCTAAAAGTAAAGTTTTATGGAACCCACGATGCTGTTGTTTTTGCTGTACTTAAGGGTGAAGTTGAGGCAGGCACAGTTAGAACGGGAGTTCTTGAGCGTTTAATTGAAAGGGGAGATTTGAGCCTTGATGATATTAAAATATTGAATCAAAAGGTTTATCCAGAATTTCCCCTTATTATTAGTTCTCCTCTTTATCCTGAATGGCCCATTTTAGCCTTAGAAAATATCCCTCAAGAAGTAATAAAAAGTTTAGCCAAGGTGCTTTTAGATATTGAAAAGAATAGTGATTTAGCCATAAGTATAGAAGCAGTTTTTTATCTTCCCTTTGATTATTCTCCATTAAATAATTTACTTTTAGAATTAATGAAAGGTCCCTATGCTGAATTAAAAGAAATATATTTTGAGCGTTTTAAGGAAAAATTTTTACCCTATGTTTTAGTAGCCTTAGTTATTATTATTTTCTTTTTAACATTTTTAGTCTATAGTCTTGCTAAAAAAAATAAAGAGTTAAAAGCTACTAAATTAGATTTAGAGAGGGAAAAATCTTTTTTAGATACAGTCCTTCGCCATACAGACTTTATGGTGTTTTATTTGGATTTAGCAGGAAGACCCCTTTGGGCTAACCAAAAGGGTGAAAGAGTATGTCTAAATGAAGAAAAAGAGAATTTAGAGCCTCTTTGGATGAATTGTCCGGTGTTAGAAAATTTAAAGAGTTTTAAAGAAAGTTTTGCAAAAGTTTTAGATGAGAAGGCATCAGTAAGTTTTATAGATTCTATTGAGGTAGAGGGCATAGAGAAGACCTATGAAGGGGAATTTATACCTATAATGAAAGAAAATAATTTAATAGGTATCCTTTTTTTCTTTAGAGACATCACAGAAAAAGTAGTTTTAGAGAAGCAAAAAATTTACTTAGAAAAACTGAATGTATTAAAGAATGTAGCAGGGGGGTTGGCTCATGATTTTAATAATAATTTGTTAGGTGTGATGAATCAGATAGAACTTTTAAAGGTAAAACTCGGCT
>JBKBTC010000065.1:0-6075 GCA_046291435.1 Caldimicrobium sp.
TTATGCTGGAGTTGCTTTCTTTTCCGTTTTTGGACATCTTTTTCCATTTTTTTAAGATTTAGAGGTGGCAAAGGGGTTGCGACAACCATTGGAACTTTTTTATTTCTAACTCCTAAAGCTATAGGATTATCTTTAATTTTTTTTCTCGTAGCAGTGTTTTCCACAGGATATGTTTCTCTTGGTTCACTTATAATGGTTGCACTTTTACCTTTATTTATTTATCTATTTAGATATCCTACCGAATATATGTATATAGCAATTCTATTGGGGCTTTTGATTTGGATTAAACATAAAGATAATATAATAAGATTATGGAAAGGAGAAGAAAAAACTTGGAAGAAAAAAAATGATTGATAGAAAGGAAGCAAAAGAAGTAGGTATAACTTGGAATGAGTATACTTTTAAAGTATCAGAAGATGATACCTATCTCTATTTAGAGGACCCTTTATTAACAAAAGAAGAGAAAAAAAATTTTTATTCAAAGTGGAATGAAATTAAAAATTTTTTATCTTCACAGGGCATTTCCCTTATTTTAAAAGAGCCAGAATATGTAGATAATAAATATATATTAGCAAAAGCCAAGCTTCCTAAGGAAGGACTTCCTCAGAGAATTGAATTTTTGCCAAAGTTTTCAAAATTGTTATCACAGGTGGAGGAAATTGATGTATCTAAAAGAGAAGATTTGAGAGAGAGTTTTCAGAAAATAATCTGCGCAAGCGCTAATGAAGCCATAGCAAAATTTTATCCTGCAGTTCCACCACAGCCAGGTATAAACATATGGGGAGATCCTATAGACCCTCCACCTTTAAAGGAAGAAAAAACTATAGAATTGGGAGAGAATGTCTTCTTAGATGAAAAGGAAAATCTTATTAAAGCTAAAGAGGCAGGTGTACTTGCAATTGAAAAGGGGAAATTGATTATATATCCAGAATATACTCTTAAAGGAGATGTTGATTTTAATGTAGGTAATATAAACTTTGTTGGAAAAAAACTAACTATACAAGGGGATGTGAAATTTGGTTTTAAAATTGAATGCAAAGGAACTTTGGAATTAAAGGGTTGTACCGAGAACAAAGTAAATATTAGAGTAGAAGGAACTTTAGTTTCTGAAGGAATTTTAAGGGGAGAAGAGACTTTGGTAAATGTAAAGGGTGATGCTAAAATAAGAGGAGCTGAATTTGCTACTATTGAAGTTGAGGGCACTTTGCATGTGCGAGATTATCTTGTTTTTACTAAGGTCTATGTGTTTGGTGATATAATAGCAACTGAAGGAAAAGGGATTGTCTATGGAGGAGAAGTTTGTGCAGAAGGTGAAATTTCAGCGAATGTTTTAGGACATCCCGCTGGGACTAAAAGTATAATTAAAGCTGGTTATAAAAAAGACAAAATAGAAGCTTTATCTAAACTTTTTACTTCAATGTTATTTTATGAAGAACTTTTAAAAAAAGTAACTTCTGGCATAGAATTGGCGCAAAAAATTAAAGTAGAAGGAGGGCTTACTAAAACACAAGAAGAAGCTCTGGAAAAGCTAACTTCAGAAAAGGAAAAAATTGAAAAAAAATTAACTGAATTAAAATCTGAAATGAAAACCTTGAAAGAAGAAACAAGAGTTCTTAAATCTAAAAAAATCAAAGTCCTTAAAAAAATTTATCCCAATGTTATTTTATCTATTGCGGATATCCTTTTAACCATTGACAAAGAAACCTCTGGACCTATTATTTTTTATATAGAAGAGGATACTTTAAAATACAGAGAAGGTTCATGAAACCCTGGGAAGATTTAGCAGAAGCCTTAAGCACTGAAGTTAAAAGAGAAATTGCAGAGGGGTATTTTCAAGATAAGCTTTTTTTAGAGCAAGCCTGGAAAGATTTTGAGGAGAAGTATAAAGAACTAACTAAAAAAGAGGAAGAGTTAATCTTAAACACTTGCAGAATTATGCTTATACTTAAAGAAGAGGATTTAATTAACGAATTTCAAAAAATAACTAACTTTTCCTTAAAAAGTTGTTATCATCCTCAAATTATTGAATCCATCAATATTAGAAGAAAACTTTTTGAAAAAATTAAGGGACTTCCCTTTGGATTTACCTCGAAAGCTCGTTTTGTAAAATTATTTTTACAAATTTACGAAGATTTATATAAAGCCTATAATAAATATATAGAATTATATAAAACTTTGGAAGAAGAATATCAACTTTTACTGGAGGATACTCAAAGATTTTATAAAAGATATGATCTACCTTCTATTTTATCTTTTTTTGGAAAACTTGGAGAATCTACCCCAACTGATGTTGCTGTCACTGAAGAAAAAGAAAAAGTGTATGAAGAGTTGCAAGATAGATTAAAAATTCCTATACCTTCCTCTCCCTCAGTGATCTTTGAAAAATATAGTGAGCCCACTCCCTTAGCTAAAATAAAATATTCCTTAATTAATTTAGCTAAAAGGGCTTATCAGCTACATCAAGACTACGCAAAGGAACTGATCCAACTTGTTTCTAAGAAAGATTAAGAAAATTATTGAAGAATGGAAGATCTTTCATAAGGGGGATAGAGTCTTAGTTGGAGTATCTGCAGGACTTGATTCTATAACCCTATTAGAAACACTTTATCTTTTACAAAAAGATTTACAAATTGAAATCTTTGTCTCCCATTATGACCATAAGGTTCGTATAGATTCTTATAAAGACGCTCTTTTTGTTTATCAATTTTGCAAAGAAAGAAAGTTACCTTTTTTTTATACTGCTTCCCCAGTTCCTCAATATGCTAAGAGAGAAAAAATAAGTATAGAGATGGCTGGAAGAGAATTAAGATATAGGTTATGGTATGAGTTAGCCAAAAATTATGATTTTCATAAAATAGCTCTCGCCCATCACTTAGATGACCTTATTGAAGAGATTTTCTTAAAACTCCTCAAAGGCACAGGAAAAAGAGGGTTAGCAGGAATACCTATTAAGCGAGAAGACCTTATTGTAAGACCCTTTCTTTTTGTAAGTAAAGAAGAGATTAAAAATTTTGCTCTAAAACAAAATCTTACTTGGAGAGAGGATCCCACTAATAAAGATTTGCGTATCCCGAGAAATAAGATTAGACATATTCTAATTCCCTTTTTAGAAAAAAATTTTAATCCCAATATAAAAGAAAATCTCAAAAAAACAGTCCTTTTAATTGGCGAAGAAGAAGAATTAATAGAAAACTTAGCCAGATCTCATTATGAAAAATTAAAAAAATTTTGGGAAGATGATTTAATTCTTTCTGTTTCAGCCTTGAAAGAAATCCCTCCAGTAATACGAAGAAGAATTTATTTTTTAGCCTTTAAAGAAATAGGCTTACCTCTTTTTAGGATTACTTCAAAACATCTTTTTTCTTTAGAGCAACTTGTAACTGGACAGGCAAAGGGTCCCATTCATCTGCCAGGACAATTTTTAGCCTATAGAGGACCTGGTTATTTACGCTTCACCAAAAAGGTTTTTACTATCCCCTATTTTGAAATAACTGTAGATAAACCTGGTACCTATTCCCTGCCAATTGGAATACTTGAAATAAATTTAATTACCAATGAACAAAGACTTCAGCAAGATACTCACACTTTTTATTTATCAGCAGATAATTTGCAACTACCCTTTATATTAAGAAAAAGAAAACCAGGAGATAAAATTTACTTTCCAGGAGTTGGTCATAAAAAATTAAAAAAATTTTTGCAAGAAAAAAGAATTCCCTCTTATTTAAGGGATCATCTTTTGGTAATAGAAAAAGATACTCTTATTATAGGTGTGTGGAATGTTTATACTCATCCTAATTATATAGCTACCCGGGAATCTAAGCTGCTTTGGAAATTCCATTTAAAGCCTAAAGATTGATTTTATAAAATCTTGTAATAAATTTAATTAAAGAAGGCACTAAAAGATAGACAACTAAAAGGAGATGTAATCCATGCAACCATTTATCAAAGGACTTTTAATTTGGATTATTTTGGGTGCTATAGTTTTACTTGTTTATAATTTTCTTTTTATAGAGAATTTTAATTTTTATGGTGCTCTTAATCTTTCATATAGTGATTTTGTGGAAAAATTAGAAAGGGGAGAAGTCAAAGAAATTACTGTTGAAGGTAAAAAAGTAGTTGGAAAGTTAGTAAATGGAAAAGACTTTACTACTTATATTTTACCGGAGGACAAAGAATTATTTACCTTACTTAGGAGGCAGGGAATAAAAATTAATGTAAGACCAGATAGTCAAAATAATTGGATTACTACTTTTCTTATTTCTTGGCTCCCCTTTATTTTTCTTATTTTTCTCTGGGTTTTATTTATTAGACAGATGCAGCCCGGCAACAAACCTTTTTCTTTTGCTAAATCAAGAGCAAAACTTCTTAAACAAGGAGAGAGTAAAATCACCTTTAAAGATGTGGCAGGTGTAGAAGAGGCGAAAGAGGAACTTCAAGAAGTGGTAGAGTTTTTAAAAAATCCTCAAAAATTTACTAAATTAGGTGCTCGCATACCTAAAGGAATCCTGTTAGTGGGACCACCAGGGACAGGAAAAACTTTATTAGCTAAAGCAATTGCAGGAGAAGCAGGAGTGCCCTTTTTTAGCATTAGTGGTTCTGATTTTGTGGAAATGTTTGTAGGAGTTGGAGCTGCAAGAGTTAGAGACCTTTTCCTACAAGCTAAATCACATGCCCCCTGTATAATTTTTATAGATGAAATTGATGCAGTTGGTAGAATGCGTGGAGCAGGACTTGGTGGTGGACACGATGAAAGAGAACAAACCCTAAATCAGCTACTTGTTGAGATGGATGGATTTGATACTGCAGAGGGTATTGTAGTTATTGCCGCTACCAATAGACCAGATATTTTAGATCCTGCTTTGCTAAGACCTGGAAGATTTGACAGACAAGTTGTTGTCCCGCCACCCGATTTTCATGGACGAGAAGCTATCCTTAGACTATATGCCAATAAAATTAAACTATCACCTGCAGTAGATCTGCGAGCCATAGCCAAAAGTACACCTGGTTTTACAGGAGCAAACTTGGAAAATATGATGAATGAAGCGGCTTTAATTGCTGCTAAAAAAGGGAAAGAATATGTTGAAATGGATGATTTAGAAGAAGCAAAAGATAAAATTCTTATGGGCAAAGAAAGAAAAGGTATGGCTTTAAGTGAAGAAGAGAAAAAGATTATTGCCTATCATGAGGCAGGACATGCCTTAGTAGCATACTATTTACCAGACCCCGACCCAGTTCATAAAATAAGTATCATTCCCAGAGGGCAGGCTTTAGGTGTAACTCAACAATTACCTCTTGATGATAGGCACATCTATACGGAAGAATACTTAACTAAAAAAATTACTGTCCTATTAGGTGGCAGAGTAAGTGAAGAGATAGTATTCCAAAAATTGAGCACAGGAGCGCGGGATGATTTGAAAAAGGCTACTGCTATTGCAAAAAAAATGATCTGTGAATTTGGCATGAGCAAGTATTTAGGACCTCTAACTTACGGAAGATCTGAAGAACCAATTTTCTTAGGTAAAGAAATTTTCCAAATTAAAGACTATTCAGAAGAGACGGCTAAAATTATAGATCAAGAAACAAAAGAAATAATTCACAAGTGCTACGAAGAAGCAAAAAAGATTATTACTCAGTATATAGAAAAGCTTCATTTGGTTGCGACAACTCTTTTAGAGGAAGAAACTATTGATAGTGAAAGATTTAATTTACTGCTTCAAGAACACTAAACCCCGTTAGAATTACTAAAGGATATTTCAAATTATGCCTGAAGAAATAAAAATTAGAAACACTCTATTAAATTGGGAGGATATTCCCTATCTAATGGGAATTCTCAATGTTACACCAGATTCCTTTTCAGATGGTGGAGTAGCTATAACCTTAGAGGCTGCTTTAGATAAAGCTGAATTTCTTATTAAGGCTGATGCACATATATTAGATATTGGGGGTGAATCTACTCGCCCTTTTTCTGACCCTATACCCGAGGATGAAGAAATAAAAAGAGTAATTCCTATTATTAGAGCCTTAAGAGAGAAATATCCTGAGATTATTATATCTGTTGATACCTATAAAGCTAAG
>JBKBTC010000066.1:0-6057 GCA_046291435.1 Caldimicrobium sp.
GAAAAAAATTTAAGGGGGTGTAAAAATGGGTATAGTTAAATTTATTTCGAAGAGATTTTATTTTGAGGAAAGACGGATCATTTAGACGATGTTATCAGGCTTTAGTCATTGTAGAATTAATGATCTCTAGTTGCCACAGGCTTTAGCCTGCGTGAAAAAACTGCGCAACCTGGAGGTTGCGGCTACCTTGCAACTACCTTTGAACACAGCATCAAAGCAATTAAATTGTTTAGACATAACTTCGCAATGGATCAAAGAGTGGATTGAAATTTTTAAAAAAATTCTTAATATTTTAGTAAACTAATTAATAAAAAAGGGAGGTGTTTATTATGCCTATCTATGAATTTAGATGTGAGAGCTGTGGAAAACTTTTTGAAGCCCTATGCTTCACTAAAGAAGATGAAGAGATGGTAAAATGCCCCTATTGTGGTTCAGGCAAGGTGAAAAAGGAGTATTCTACTTTTTCTACCTCATGGGGAAGATCCTTTAGCTTAGGAGGAGGCTCCTGTGGAGGTGGAAGGGGCTTCGGCTTTGGTTGAGCCTAAGTTTATTAGGGGGTAGGAATTACCCCCTTTACTCTTTCAAAGAGTAATTTTATTTTGGTAGGGTCTTTAATGCCTGGGCTTTTTTCCACGCCTGAGGAAAGATCTATGGCATAGGGTTTAACTTTTTCTAAGGCAAGAAGTACATTATCAGGGGTTAAGCCACCAGCTAAAAAAATTTTATACCCAGCGTTGATGGCAGGAAGAGCCCATTCCCAGTTAAAAGTTTTTCCCGTTCCTCCGGGCAAACCTTTTACATAAGTATCTAACAACAAGGCGTAACAATCTTTCCATACTTTTAATTCTTCCACTTTTAATTCCTCTTTAACCCGAAATGCTTTAATAATCTTTTCAGCACCTATTTTTTTAGCAAGCTCTGGAGATTCTTCCCCATGAAGTTGAATTAAATCGGCACCTAAATCTAAGGCTTCCTTAAGTTCTTCGTATGAAGGATTTACAAAGACTGCCACTTTTTTAGCCTTTTTTGGAAAAGTTAATAAGTATTTTAGAGAGTCCCCTACATATCTTGGGGAGCCTGGATACATAATAAATCCCAAGTAATCTACAGGATAGGTTTCTATCATTAAAATATCTTCAGGTGTGGTTATTCCACAAATTTTAACTTTAACCAAGTTATGAGTTTCCTTTTAAGGTAGTTTTTAAGTTTTTCTATCAAAAAAGATATTTTTTCCTTTAATACTCAAAGGAATTCCAAGGATGATTTGTCCTGGAAGAAGACCAAGTTTTTTTACAGCAACTCCTATGGTATACATAACACGATTGTCTATACAGAGCTCCTTTGCTAAGGACACTGCAGAGCCAATAGCAATACCTAAATCAATTAGGCGCATAGCACAAAGGGGGCCTTCGTAATCTAAAATTTTTCTTTCCTGTTGTAAGATGCTTTTGCAATCAAACCCGCAGGCTCCGCAATTAACTCCCACTGGCTTTTTAAAATCAAGTGAAATAAGCACTAATCCTTCTGAGTTTCTCAAGTTATCAGCGTCTCTTTTAAAAAATTGAAAGGCTTCTCCCCTTTCAGCAATTTTCTCCATCTCTTGTGCTATTTTTTCCAATTCATCTTTTTCTGTGATCATTGCAAGCACAAGCTCATCTTGACCCCGAGCTTTTGGTGCAGTCCTTGCAGAAGCTAATAGCAATAAAGCAACCTGTTCTATAATTTCTCTCTCAGGATTAATTTTCATTCCCCACCTCCTAACAGAAAAAGCTTCTCTAAGGTTTTTATAAAATATAACATAATGAGATAGAAGTGTCTATGATGTAATTTTACGAAGTTGAATAAGATTATGTGCCAAAATTTCCACGCAGGCTAAAGCCTGCGGCTACCAACCCTTTTGAATTCTCTGTTTCTCGGTAGCCGCAAGCTTTAGCTTGCGCAGATTTATTTTGGTTTTCTCGCATTTAGTAGCCGCAACCGTTAGGTTGCGTAAATTTTTTCGCCGCAGGCAAAAGGTGTGGCTACCCAAGACATCCTATATGGTATTTAAATAACTACAAGAATTTTCTTGACCTGAGTCAAGGTAATTATAGAGCCGTAAATTTAAGTTTATATTTAAGAAATCAATAAAGGAGGTATTAAATGGCTACATTATTTATTGATGAGGAAATATGTATTGGATGTGGAACTTGTGTTGAAATTTGTCCTGAGGTTTTTGCCTTAAATGAGGATGAAAAGGCATTTGTGAAAAATCAAGAAGGATGTAAGCAATGTAACTGTGAAGAAGCTATTAATTCTTGCCCTGTTAGTGCCATATCTTGGAAAGATTAGTTTTCCATATTGAACCACATGCAGGCTAAAGCCTACGGCTACCAAGAGAATCAAATAATCCTGTAGAGGCAATTTATGAAATGCTCAAAAAATTTCGGTATTTAGAACATCCTTGCCTGTGCAAAAAATTATAAGCCTATATGGATATACGACCAGAATTAGCAGTTGCAAACTTCGGCTTGCTTATGTATTTTTAAATAAACCCTGTTTTTTCTAAAAGTTCAAGGGTTAAGTGATTTTCCTCCTCAGCCTTTTTTACATAAGGTTTTATCCATTGGTAAACCATTTTGGCTATATAATCTATTTCAAAGTTAACGAAATCGCCTTCTTTTTTGGTATGAAGAGTAGTTACTTGGTAAGTATGTGGAATAATCATTAAGGCAGTAGCGGAACCTTTAACTTCATTAATGGTCAAACTTATACCATCAATAGCGATTGACCCTTTTGGTACAAGATAATGGACATACTCCTTAGGTATTTCTATTTCAAAACGATAAAAGTCTCCAAAAGGGATTATTTTAGTAATTTTTGCTATACCATCTATATGACCCGTAACAATATGTCCACCTAAAGGATCTCCTAATTTTAAAGCCCTCTCTAAATTAACTAAGGATCCTGTTTTTTTAAATTTAAAGGTAGTGCGAGATACTGTCTCTGGAGATAGATGAGAAATGAACCCTTTATTTTTTAGGGAAACTATAGTCAAACAGACTCCATCTACTGCAATGCTATCTCCAACTTTAGAATTATCTAAGGAGAACTTGCTCTCAATCTCAATTAATATACCTTGTTTTAGTGGTTGTAAACTTTTAATAATACCTAACCCTTCTATTAATCCGGTAAACATATTATTATAAATTTAATCTCAAAATATAGAAGAGCAAGCTCCCTTAATTTATAGGCATAGCACTGAGATTTTCATAAACATAGATATATATTCCCAAAGTAGGTACAAACAATCTTTAGCTTGCGTAGATTTTAATAATTTTTTTAAGAGTAGGCTAAAAATCTAAAATGTTAATCCATTTTATACATAGGTTGTCCACAGCATATGGGCGTGGGTTTTTCCTCAGGATATTCTTCCATTCTATTACAGATCATACATATATACCTGACCTTATAACTTTGCGGAGAAGCTTTAAGATTTAACCCTTCAATATAAAACTGCATATAAGGTGTACTTTGAGGAACGAAATGTCCCAAAGGTAATAGTTTTCTATTTTCTTCTTCACACCGTGCTATAAGCTGCCATAACTTATTTAATTCTTCAATTTCTCTTTCATTTTCTGGAATTAGTTTAATGATGGATCCTTCTATATCAATTCTCATTTAAAACCTCCTTTAAGTTAAAATTAATTAGAATTTTTGCATAAAAATTTTTATTGTCAAGATTTTAGGGTGGGTGTGTTATTCATTTAGATAGGGACCAATTTTTACCGCTTTCAAATGTTAGCTTACCTTCTTCTTTTTATGCCCTTTTCCGAAAAGATTTGTTATTCCTTCGTTGGCTTAAAGCCTGCGGCTAATTTATTTCTCTCTATCCTATGGTCACTTTGCCCTGAGTTCTTTTATGATTTTCAAAAGCTTCTGGAAGAGGTGATTGGGGCTTTATTATATTACTTGAACTGTGTCTTTTGCTATTCACAATTTGAGTCTTTTCCATCTTTGGCATGATATTCAATGACCTTTGAGGATAGAATGATTACTATTGGAGCGCCTCTGGGGGAATATTACCTGATTTATCTGGCTTTTTTGTTATTAAAAGGTAATTGCATGTGTATAAGAAAATGTGTATCGGTTTGGTAGTGCTAAATACGAGACTTGTCAAAAGAATTGTCTCTGGGTATAAAATCTGGCATTAAATATTTGACTTAGTTCGTAGATAGCCCCTTTTACCCGAGACAAAGGTTTCTTCCATCTGTCCCATTTCTTTGCTTTGCTGTAAAGTTCTTCTTAAATTTTCTCTATTTGTTCTTGTGAATAAGGTAGGTTCATAGAATGAAGTAAGGCTTTTATCTTGTTTGGAGAGTAGCTTTGAAGCACAAGGTTTAATATAAACTCCTCAAAGTTCTCATCAATTAAATAAATTTCCCTTTCCTTTTTCATAAGTTCATTTAATAAAATCGCAGTGATTAATCTTAATGCCTCTCTTGGAACAATCTTTGAAAATTCTTCAAGGACTTTTTTCTAAGTTTAATTCTTTTATTATGGCATAGTCCTCCTTATTTTTAGTTTTACCTTTAGACCTTGTTGTGTTATAATTTTTTCTGTGTTTGCCTATTATGTCTAACTTACCCTATATTAAGACACAATTTAAAATATACCACCTGTTTGTTTCCCCACTCACTGAACATCAAAAGATTGCAAAATTCTTTCGCAGGTGGATGAAGTTTTAGAAAAAGAAACAGCTTATAAGCAAAAGCTTGAGAGTCTTAAAAGGGACTTGTTGGAGGATCTCTTGACTGGAAAGATTAAAGTTAATAAATTGTTAGAAGGAGGTAGTTATGAAGAGGCTCGAAGAGATAAAAGAGATCCTTTCTATTCATCGGGATAAAATAAAGGAAAGGTTTGGCGTTAAAGAGATTGGTATTTTTGGGTCTTATGTTAGGGGTGAAGAGAGGGAGGAGAGCGATATTGATATATTGGTGGGGTTTGAACCAGGCAAAAAGAGGTTTGATAATTATATGAATTTAAAATTTTATCTTGAGGACTTATTTGGAATAAAGGTTGACCTTGTTATAAAGTCCGCCATAAAACCGAGATTGAAAGAATACATTTTAAACGAGGTTGTATATGTCTAAGAAGCGAGATGTAAAACTATACTTTCAAGACATTCTGGATGAAATAGAGAGAATTAAACGATTCGTCAGAGGTATAGATAATTTTGAGGAATTTTCAAGAAATGAACTGGTATATTATGGGCGGTTGCCGAAGAAAATAAATGCGACATTTCAAAATAGTAATAAACAGCGACATTTAAACATAGGACCCACAATTTATGAACTTTAAGTTGACATTTTTTTATTTAAGTTATAAAATTTTACTCTTAAATAACAGGAGGGGCGAGATGGGCAACAAGAAGTTTCTAACTTTTTTTATAATTAGTTTTATTATATTTTTTTATTTTGAGCTCTATGGTGCCCGTGATCCTATAAAAATTGGAGTTATTTTAAGTGTAACGGGGCAGGGATCCATTATAGGAGAGCCTGGAAAAAATACTATTCTTTTATTAGCAGAGGAGATTAACAAGAAGGGAGGTATAAATGGTAGACCTCTTGAGGTTATAATAGAGGATACAAAGACGGAGGAGACGCAAGCAGTACTTGCAGCAAAAAAACTTATTGAGAGGGACAAGGTTGTAGCCATTATTGGACCTTCAACTACAGGAGAAAGTATGGCAGTAATTCCCATAGTTACACAAGCTAAAATACCGATGATCTCACTTGCTGCAGGCACTGGGATAACTGAGCCTGTTAACGAAAGATATTGGATCTTTAAAACTGCTCAATATGACAGAAGTGCCGTTGAAGCAATATATGAGTACCTTAAGAAAAAAGGTATTAAAAAAGTCGGAATTCTTACTATTGCCACTGGTTTTGGAGATCAGGGGAGGAAGGCGTTGCTTGAGTTAGCGCCAAAATATGGGATAACGGTTGTAGCAGATGAGCGGTATAAGCCAAAGGATTCAGATATGACAGTGCAGTTGGTGAAGGCAAAAAATGCTGG
>JBKBTC010000067.1:0-5871 GCA_046291435.1 Caldimicrobium sp.
GTTCTAAAGCTAATAGCTAAAAGAACTTATGAATTAAAATTTCTTAAATTAGAATTTTTTGAATTAATCTTAACCTTGATTATTACTTCTATAAGTTTTTATCTAATCTTCTCTACTTTCTTGCCTAACTATATATTTTTCTTTAAATAAACCATATTTTTTCATTTTATTAATCAATTACTTTCTTGAAATTCCTAAATATTCAGCAGTTTTCGTTTGATTAAAATTATTTTTCATAAGCGCGTTTAATATTACTTCCTTCTCAAGTTCTACAAGTTTAACTTTTTTAGTATCATATGACCCTTCATATTTACTTTCCAAAGAAACTTCTTCTCTATTGACTTGAGCACCTTTAACACTTAAAAAATTTAAAACCTCTTCAGAGAGATATCCATTTGGAGACAAAACCAGTGCTCTTTCAATCACATTGATGAGCTCTCTAACATTACCTGGCCAAGAGTAATCTAAAAGTATTTGAAAAAATCCTTTAGAAAACCCTTTAAAAGGTTTATCTAACTCCTTTGACTTTAAGTTAATAATGTGTTCAAATAAAAGTGGAATATCTTCTCGCCTTTCTCTCAAAGGTGGAATTTTTATAACAATAGTGTTAAGGCGAAAATAAAGGTCAGCTCTAAAGTTTCCCTTTTTTACCTCTTCTTCCAAATTTTTATTAGTAGCAGAAATAATTCTTACATCAGATTTAAGAAATTTAGTCCCTCCTACTCTCATAAAAGTTTTCTCTTGAACAAAACGCAGGAATTTTTTTTGTAAACTTAAAGGAAGTTCACCAACTTCATCTATAAAAAGGGTACCTCCGTCTGCAAGCTCCACTAATCCTTTTTTAGAGGTATAGGCTCCTGTAAAAGCACCTTTTTCATATCCAAAAACCTCACTTTCAAAAATGGTCTCTTGAAGAAGTGTACAATCAAGCACTATGAAAGGGCCTGTTTTCCTCGGTGATAATTCATGAATAATTCTTGCCATACATTCCTTACCTGTTCCGGTCTCCCCTATGATTAAAACATTACAATTTGTTTCCGCTATAGTAGGTATAAACTCCTTAATCTTTTTTATTGCCTGACTTTCTCCAATAAATAAATCAAGTACTTTATTTCTTTCATTTAAGGGGATTAATTTATATCCTACAATCTCATTTAATAAATTACAGAAACATTCTTCAGTTAATTCCTTAGTAAAATAATATGACACACCTTCCTTAAGATATTGAATAGCAAAATTAACTTCCTCTGGTGCATTTGTTACTACCAGACAGGCATCAAAAACCAGATTTTTTAACCTTTTAATAATATCTATAGTTTCTTCCATATAACTTAAATAATCTATTACAAATAGTTTTTTTCCTTTATTCAAGACTATAGAAGATAAAGTCTCATCATCTATTTTATCATATATATATAATTCCACATTTAATTCTTGTATAAAGCGTTCTAAACATAGAAATATTTTACACTCTTTATCTCTTTTAGTTAATATAATAATTACTATCATTTTGTTTGGAATACAAGTTTAATTTTATTAAATGTAGATCTAAAAAATTCTAAAAAAGTAAAATCTAAGGGCATTTTATACCCATTAGGTTGGAAATAGACTAAACAATCAGAATACTTAAGTATTATATTTAAGGTTAAAGAATTACTATCTGCCGAGGCGTTATGCAAAGTGTCTTTTAAACTGAGTAATAAATCCTCTTCTAAGTTATCGCTATTTAAATAAAGATAAAAGGCACCGTCACTAAAGAAGGAAAGGTCATCTATTGATTTCAACTCTTCTACTAAAAAAGTTGCATTCTCTTCATCTATATCTATTTCACCTTTAAACCAAAGTATGCTTGATTCTTTAAGCAGGGGCAAATATTCTTTGTATACATCAGGAAACAAAAGTGCCTTTCCTGTGGAAAATTCATCCTCTAATTTTAAGAGTGCCATTTTATTTCCACTTTTAGTATTTTTAATTTTAATTTCAGAGATAATAGCAGGAAGGACGATCTTCTTTCCTGAGGCATTTTCTTTTATATTTTCTAAATTCCAAGGAGTAAAAATTTCCAAAAGACTACGATATTTTCTCAGAGGATGATCCGATAAGTAAAATCCCAGAGCACTTTTTTCAAAGGCTAATTTTTCTTCTATACTCCATTCAGGCACTTCCTCTAATTTTAAAATAGGAACAAAATTTAAACCTAAAAGACTACTCTGCCCAAATAAAGTTGAACTTTTTCTTTCTTGAGCGATTGAAAGTATGTTAGGTAAATTATGTAATAATTTTGCTCGATTAGCTTCTAATGCATCAAAAGCTCCAGCTTTTATTAAAGTCTCAATAGTTTTTCGATTTACCTTTTGGGTATCTATCTTCTGACAAAATTCCATAAAATCCCTATAAGGTCTTTTTCTTATAATTTCTTGCACCGCCTCTTCCCCAACATTTTTAATAGCTTGTAAACCTACTCTAATAGCTCTATTTTCTACTGTAAAACCAGCAGAACTGGAATTTACACAAGGTGGCAAAATTTTTATACCCATTTTCTCAGCTAAAGATAAATATTTACTCACTTCTTCACTTTTATTAATTTCGTATGTAAGTAGAGAAGCCAAAAAATATACTGGATAATGTGCTTTTAGGTAAGCAGTTTGATAAGATAAGAGCGCATATGCAGCAGAATGACTTTTATTGAACCCATATTCAGAGAATTTTTCCATAAGGTCAAAGACTTTTTCTGCAATCTCTTTGGGTACTTGCCTCTCCACGGACCGATTTACAAAATCGTCTTTTAATTTTTGCATAAGTTCTTTATCTTTTTTCCCCATAGCTCTTCTTAACAAATCTGCTTCCCCAAGGGTATATCCTGCAAAGGCTCGAGCAATTTCCATGACCTGCTCTTGATAAACAATTACTCCATAGGTTTCTTTTAAAATGGGTTCTAAAAGAGGATGAAGATATTCTGGCTTCCTCTTACCATGTTTGGTCTCTATATATTGATCCACTAAACCACCTTCTAAGGGACCAGGTCTATAAAGGGCTAAAACCGCGATTAAGTCAGAAAAACTGGTTGGTTTCAATCTTCTTAAAAGTTCCTTCATTCCTTCTGATTCCAATTGAAAAACTCCATCTGTGTCTCCCTCCTGAAGAAGCTTAAAAGTTTTTGGATCATCAAGGGGTATAGCATTTATATCAAGGTCAATACCTTCATAGGTACGCAGACTTTTTAAGGCGTTATCTATTATGGTTAAAGTTTTTAATCCCAGAAAGTCAAATTTAATTAGTCCTAAGGTTTCACAAGCCTTCATATCGTATTGTATAACCCTTTCTCCCTCCTCTCCTTTCATTAAGGGAGCAATTTCATCAATAGGTATGGGGCTTATAATGACACCAGCGGCATGTTGGCTTGCATGTCTTGGCAATCTCTCAAGTCTCAAAGCTAAGTCAAAGAGCATTTTAATTTTAGGATTTTTTTGCATTAACTCTTGAATTTCAGGTCTTTCTATTTCAGAAGACAATTTAACATCAGGATGTGGGGTTATAAGCTTTGCTATAGGATCTATTTCTTTAGGTTTAAAACCTAACGCTCTTCCCACATCTCTAATAACTTGTCTTGCCTTTAATTGTCCAAAGGTGGCTATCTTAGCAATATTATTTTCGCCGTAAGTTTTTGCTACATATTCTATAACTTTATCTCTACTTTCCATACAAAAATCTACATCTATATCAGGAAGACTTGGTCTTTCTTTGTTTAAGAATCTTTCAAAAAGAAGTCCATACCTTATAGGATCTATGTTAGTGATACCTAAAGCATAACTTGTTAAAGCACCAGCTGCAGATCCTCTCCCAGGACCAACAGGAATTCCCTGAGATCTGGCCAATTCGCAAAAATCCGAAACAATCAAAAAATATCCTGCATACCCCTTCTCTACTATAACTTCTAACTCCATCTCTAAGCGTTCCCAATAAAATTTCTCATCAGTAAAAAGTTCACCCTTGTCTTTCAATTCTGAAAGCCTCTTTGCTAAACCAACTTTGGCTTTTTTAACAAAAAAACTAATCTCATCTTCACCTTCAGGTACCTTTGCTTTAGGAAAAAGGGGCTCTCCAAATTTTAACTGTAGGTTAACCTTATCAAATATCTCTAAAGTATTTTCTATTAAATCTCGGGGAAAATCTTTAAAGCGTTCTAACATTTCTTCGGCACTGGCAAAATAAAGCTGGTCTGTATTAAACTTAAATCTATCAGGATCTTGCAAAGTTTTTCCTGTTTGGATGCATAAAAGCACTTCATGGGCAAAGGCATCTTCTTTATTAAGATAATGACAATCAGCTGTTGCCACACATTTAATCCCTAATTTTTCTCCAATTTCTAACAAATGGGCATTGACTTTTTCTTGTTCCGCCAAACCATTTCGCTGTAATTCTAAATAAAAATCATCGCCAAATAATTCTTTATAAAATTTGGCTACCTCTATTAACTGATCAATTTGCCCTTGTAAAATAAGCTGAGGTATTTCTCCTTCTAAGCAAGCACTAAGACATATCAAGCCATTTCTGTAGGTTTTAATTAATTCTTTGTCTATCCGAGGTCTGTAATAAAACCCCTCTAAATAGGCTAAACTGGCTAATTTTGTCAAATTTCTATAACCCTCTTCATTTTTGGCGATAAGGATGAGATGACTGCCTGCTTCACCTCTTTTAGTAGATTTTTTATTAAAACGGGAACCCTCAGCCACATAAAACTCACATCCTAAAAGAGGTTTTAACTCCGCAGATTTTAATTTTGTGTAAAAATGAATTAGACCATAAAGCGTTCCATGATCAGTTATGGCACACCCTGGCATTTTATATTCTATAAGTTTTTCAATTAGGTTATCTATTTTTATAGCACCATCAAGAAGGCTCCATTCGGTATGTAAATGTAGATGGACAAATTCACCCACAAAAGTCACCCCCTCCACTTATGAAATTTATTTTTCTAAAAGTTCAAGCAACTGATGAAGAGTAAAAGGTTTAATCAGCGCTCCGTTTATACCATACTCCTTAAAATTATGTAAAACAGGTTGATCAAAGTATCCACTCATAACTATAACTTTTACCATTGGATCTGCTTCTCTTATTTTTTGATAAACTTCCAAACCATTAAATTTTCCGGGCACTATCAAATCAAGTATAATATAATCAAAGGGACTATTACTATCGCGGGCTTGCCAATAAAGCTCAAGCGCAGACTCTCCGTTTGGAGCTGTTTCTACTTCATAATCAAAATTTATTAATAATTCCTTCAAAGTTTCTCTAATTTCGTCATCATCATCCATAATAAGCACTTTTTTACCTCTTTTCCCCTTTGCTTTAGACAATAAGATGTCTTCTTTTAGGGCAGGAAGTTCTATTAAAACGGTAGTGCCTTTATTTTCTTCTGATTCAATGCGAATTTCACCCTCATGAGCTTTTACCACCTCTTTTACCACATAAAGTCCAAGCCCTGACCCTCCAGGCTTTGTAGTAAAAAAAGGCTCAAAGATCTTTGATTTGTATCTTTCTGGGATTCCTTTACCTTCATCACTTATACTTAATTGCAAATATCTTTCCCCATTCTTCATAACTGGAACAACTTTTACAGTTATTTTTCCACCTCCAGGCATTGCCTCAACCGCATTTAGAACTAAATTCATCCACATAATAGAAAAGAGCTCTTTGTCTACTTCTATAGCAGGAAGGGGATTCTCTATAAAATACTCAACAATATAGTTGTGTTTGCCAGAAAGAGCAAGAGCGGTATAATCCATAACTAAATTACCTAAATTTACCTTTTCTTTAATAGGAGATTCTCCTCTAACCAAAGTTAAAAGTTCTCTACCTAAAATTCTAAGC
>JBKBTC010000068.1:0-5857 GCA_046291435.1 Caldimicrobium sp.
TTCGAATCAAAAAGGAATTTTAAAGGATTTTTATTTATTTTGTAAATTATGAGGAAACAACCCCATTTCGAAGAGATAATTTTTGAGGAAACGCGTTTACTTGACAAAATTTATTAAATACTTAAAAATAGATTAGAGGGCAATCTAAAAAGGGGGAAATAAAAATGCAGGCATTAGAGCCAACGATGAGGGAAGAGATAAAGCAGATAGTTATGGAAGTGATAGAGGAGCGGATGAGAGATTATGTGTGGTCCAGTATAGAGAAGTTTGCGAGGGAGAATGAGTTGAGAGCTAAGGAGTTGTCGTTACTTGAGAGGATAATAAGGGTTGAGGAGGAGCTAAAGGCTCTCCGGGAGTTGAGCATAGCTCAGTTTGAAGCAATAAATAAGAGGTTTGAGGCAGTAGATAAGAGGTTTGAAGATTTACTGAGGGAGATGAATGCAAGGTTTGAAGCCTTACACAGGGAAATGAATGTTAGGTTTGAAGCCTTGCAGAGGGAGATGAATGCAAGGTTTGAAGCCTTGCAGAGGGAGATGAATACAAGGTTTGAGGCAGTGGAGAAGAATATAGGATCTTTAAAGTGGTTCCTATGGATAGGATTAGGCATTTTTAGGTAGCCGCAACCTTTAGGTTGCGCATTTTTTATTCCTTCGCAGGTTAAAGCCTGTGGCTACCAGGATTCTACCAGGATCTGTGCACGCTATAACCTGAGGGTATTGGGGAAATTTTTAAAGATAATAGGCTCTCTTGTTTTTTTAATGAAATGATTTATTTTTAAATAAACCCGCTTTGGGGGTAAATTATGGATTTAGATGAGCTTTTTGTAGAGGGAGCAAGAGCCTTTGCCAGAAAAGACTACGATCAAGCCTTAGAATTTTTAAACCAAATTTTGGCGCATAACCCCAAGCATCTTAAAGCTTTAGAAACAAGAGCGGCTCTTTTCTTACAAAAGGATGATTTAGTTTCTGCAGAACAGGATCTAAAAGCTGCCATAGAATTAGACGCTAAAAATGCTCGGCTTTATTTTCGCTTAGGTCAGATTTATTATAAGAAAAAAGATTTAGATCAAGCCTTGGAATACTTTACCCAAGCCATAGACCTAAATCCTATGTATCCTGCAGCCTATCTGGCAAGAAGCCAAGTTTTAAGAGATAAAGGGTTAGAAGAAGCTGCTGACTTAGAATTAGATAAAGCAGTGGCAGTCCAGAGAGAGCTTGCTAAAGCTAATAAAATTATAGATTTTGCCTAAGGTCTATTTCTTTTTCATCTATAATGGTAGTCCATCCAAAGAGGTCTTCCTTTTCACCGTATTGCAACCCTGTTAGATATTCAAAAAAGAGTTTGGCTATAGGTCCTGTTTTTCCTTGATTTATGAGGTATTCCTTTCCTTTAAAATGTATCAATCCCACAGGAGAGATAACGGCTGCAGTCCCTGTTCCAAAACACTCCTTGAGCATACCCTTTTCAATACCTTCAACCACTTCAGTTATAGATATTCTCCTCTCTGTGCATTTTATACCTAAATGCTTGGACAATTTTATTACGGAGTCTCTGGTTATTCCCGGTAAGATAGAACCAGTTAATTCAGGGGTAACAAGCTCGCCTTCAAAATAAAAAAATATATTCATAGTGCCTACTTCTTCAACATATTTTCTTTCTATACCATCGAGCCAAAGTATTTGTGTGAACCCCAGCTTTTTAGCCTCTTCCTGTGCTTTAAGACTTGCTGCGTAATTTCCTCCAGCTTTTACATCTCCCGTTCCACCAGGAAATGCTCTTACATATTTATCGGTGACAAAAATTTTAATGGGATTAAAACCTTCTTCGTAATAGGCAAAAACTGGACAAAGAATAATTACAAATAGATATTCATGGCTTGGTTTTACCCCCAAAGTACCCTCTGTTCCAAAAACAAAGGGTCTAATATAGAGAGCAGCACCTTTAGTTTTAGGGATCCAATCTCTATCAATCCATACCAAAGTTTTAATGGCTTTAAGCACCAAATCTGGCTCAAGGGTAGGAATACAGAGCCTCTCAGCGGAACGATTAAGACGTGCTATGTTTTCCCAAGGTCTAAAAAGTCTAATTTTTCCATCCACTCCATAGTAGGCTTTTAGCCCTTCAAAAATGGTTTGCGCATAGTGAAGAACGATTGCAGCAGGATGTATTTCGAGATAGGAAAAGGGCACAATTCTTGGTGAATGCCAACCTCGTGAACAATCATAATTCATTAAGAACATATGAGGAGTAAATACTTTACCAAAGACTAATTTTTTAAAATCTGGCACCTTTCTTTTTTCCGGTGAGGCAAGCTCAATCTCTATCTCCATAATAACTTCCCCTTCCACTTTGTCTACAATCCTTATTACTTTATCCCTTTTTTTCCTTTTGACAAGCAAAAAACTCGTGATACATTATAAAATATGCCTCTTAAATTTCATCAAAGTAGCGTTTTGTTAAATTTTTTACAAGAAAAAAAGAGACCACAAATAATAGGTGAAATTTTACACTTTGTCTTAAGTAATCTTTGTGTAAAAAGGATCTTTAACCCAAAGGAGGAGGATTTAGAAAATCTTCTTAAAAAAGCCTTATTTCTTTATCCTTATACCTTACAAGAAAGAGAAGAATTAAAAAAGGAGGCGCTTGAGAAATTAAAAAAAGCCATAAATAGTCCTCTGTGGCGAGATTTTACTCATATGCTTTCTTCTGCTTCTTCTATTTATAGAGAAATAGAGGGTTTTTTAGGCACTAAGGAATCTTTTATAAGACCTGACCTTTTAGTATTTAAGGAGGATGAGGTCCATCTCTGGGAATTTAAACTAAGAGAAAGCGATTTTAATGAGGAACAAGCAACCCTATACAAAACTTTTTTAATGCACCTTTTTCCCAAGAAAAAGAAAAAATTTTTTTTATTAACTTTTGAACCCTTTGAATTTAGGCTTTTAGATGATGACTCCAAAAACCTATTTAATTCCACCCAGCTCCCACTTTTTAAAAACTTTAACTAATTTTGCTCTGGATACCCTCTCTCTTACTTCTCAAGAAATATCTAATTATTATATAATCTTTCCTACTAAAAGAGCCTGCTATTTTTTTAAGGAATATTTAAGGATTAAGGCTCCTATTAAATCTTTCTTTATACCTAAAATTCTATCTTGGGATGATTTTTTAACAACTTTATATTTGGAGTTTACAGAGGAACCTAAGATATTATTCCCAGAGTCAGCTCGTGTCCTTCTCTTTTTAGAAGTTTTAAAGCCTTCAACCTCAGAAGAGGACCCTAAAACTGTGTTATTTTGGGGACAAAGATTTTTAGAAGTTTTTGAGGAATTTGAAAGTGAAGGAAAAAATCCAAAAAACTTAATCTACCCTCCAGAATCTCTGCCAGACAAAGCTAAGGATTTTTTAGAAAGTTTAGCCCAAAAATATGAACAATTTAAAACACTATTAGATGAGAAAAAGGCTCTTTTTAATTCCTTAATCCTCTCTGAAGTGAAGGGGCGTCTTGTTGAAATGTCAAATTTTATCCCCACTTTTATAAAGGGATTAATCTTTGCAGGCTTTGCAGCCTTAAAAAATGTAGAAAAGGAGATATTTACTCAATTCATCCAGGTCTCTCAAGCTAATAATCTTCCAATGTATATTTTTTTCGCGGACAAGTCTCCCCCTCATCCCATAATTCAGGAAACGCTAAAAGCTTTAAATTTGGAAGCCCAGTTAATTCCTGATGAATACTTGGAAATAAAGGCACCACAAAAAGAAATTAAGCTTTATAGCTTTCCTGACCTTGAAAGTGAAGCTTATAAAGCTATAGAATTAATTAAGCCATCTGTTAAAAACTTTGATCAGATAGCTCTCATTTTACCCCAAAACTTAAGCCTTCTTCCCCTCTATGAGCAATTAGAAAAGCTTGAAAATTTAGAAGAAGAATTTCAAATAAATATTACCCTTCCTTATCCAGCCAAATTTTTACCCTTCTGTCAATTCCTCTTGCTCCTTCTCAAAGCTCAAAAAGAAAGCTCCCTTCAAGGAACCTACCCAGCTGAAATTATAAGAAAAATTTTTAACTTCCCCCTTTTAAGAGGTTTATTTAAAGAGGTTCCTCTCTTTCCTCGTTTAGTTGAAACCCTAAACAAGCTCCTTTTAGAATGGAAATATTTACATGTGAATTTAGAGGACCTTGCTTCCCATTTAGAAACTCCCTATAAGGAGTTATTTGAAAAGTTAAAAAAATTGTTTTTCACAAACTTTGAGGTAATTGAGAGACCATTAGATGTAAAGAGTGCTCTCTCTTCTTTATTAGAGCTGATTAAAAAGCCGCTATCTACAACCTATACCTTAGAGGAGTTTCTTTTACAAGAATACATTGCCTATATAGAAAAGGAAATTTTTCCCCTTCTTGAAGAGGATACCTTATGGGACACCTTACCTATAAAAGATAAAAAGAGTTTTTATTTGGCTTTTCTTGAAATTCAACTTATTTCCTCTGAATTACCCTTAAGAGGTGAACCCCTTGCTGGTTTACAAATTTTGGGCTTTCTCGAAGCAAGATTGCTCTATTTTGATAAAATCATTCTCTTTGATGTAAATGAAGGAAGTCTTCCTCCTTCTTTCTCTATAAATCCTTTGCTAACCGATGAAATGAAGAGATATTTAGGGCTTCCCCTTTATAAAAACGACCTCTGGGATTACTACTTTGAATCTATCTTAAACTCAGCTAAAGAAATAAATCTTTTTTATATTTCAACGGCAAAGGGGAAGGGAGATTTTGTAAAGGAGCCTTCAAGATACATTCTAAAACTTAAATGGTTATTTGAAAAGGAAAAAAAAGAGCTCTCTGAAGAAATCTTTAAAATTCCCCTCTCTATAAAAACACTAAGAGAGGAGTTGCCTAAGAGCAAAGAAGATTTAGAAAGTATAGAGTACTACTTAACCCATGTGAAGGAACTTAGTAGAAATTTCTTTGAAACTTATCTAAGTTGTCCAGTGAAATTTTATTTTAAATATCTCCTGGGATTAAAGGAAAAAGAGGATTACACCCTAAAGGATAAGGATATCGGGACTTTTTTACATAAGTTTTTTGAAAGGTTATTTGAAGATTATAAAGGGAAAAGTTTTTCTTACATAGAACTTTATGAAAAGGGAAATTGGAGGGAAATTTTTAGTGAACTTTTAAAAGAAGAAAACTTTGAAAAACGCTTGGATCCTCTTAGTTTTGAATTGACCCGTACAGTTGGAGTCTCTTGCCTGGAAAAATATTTTGAAAATCTAAAAAACCGCGAGGAAAATGATACCATAAAGGAAACCGTCATCTTAGGTATTGAAGAAAAACTTACCTATGAAAGCATCTATCAATCTAATTCCATAATCTTTACTGGAAAAGCGGATTTTATTGTTGAAAGAAAGGAAAATAATAAAATAAAATATATCATCTTTGATTTTAAATCTAACCCACATAAAAAACCTATGCCTAAAAAATTAGAAGCCTTGATGAGAGCACCCCTTCCTTCAACTCTTGATAAAGAGGGGCTTATCTCTGTGAGAGACCTCTTCGGACAAGACTTAACCAATTTTCAGCTCCTCTTTTATCTCTTCCTATTTTTAAAAAATTCTGAAAAATTTCTTGATAAAAGGGATTATTATTCTTTAGATGCAGGGTTTTTAACACCAACTCATTTGAAGGACCCTGAAAAATTGCTTTTAAAAAACTTAAAACCTGCTAAAATAACCCAAGTTATCAAATATCTGGAGAAGGATTTTGAAGGCTTGCTACATTGGATTTTAACACATATTTTAGAGAGCCCCTCCTTTTACTTTCTTGACGAGAATGAGACTTGTAATTTTTGTCCCTACAGAG
>JBKBTC010000069.1:0-5839 GCA_046291435.1 Caldimicrobium sp.
CTTGTTGCCTCAAAATTTTTAACAATTATGCCTTTCAATAAACATTTTCTTTTTAACACTTCCTGCATCCAGTAAAAACCTAAAGGTATCCATTCACCTTTTGAATATTTATCACCAATTACTAAAACAAGATATCTCCCTTTTTCTAAATAAGGCGTTGCATTATCTACTACTTCTCCAAACATCTTTAAAAACTCCTCTGTATTCTTAGCCTTTGAGAGGTCTCTTTCATCTCTTTTGTTTTAGATTCTATAATTTGGTCCAATTCAGAAATAAGAATATCCCGTCGAAGGGGGATTGTATCTCCATTAGCATCAATATTTAGTATCCCTTCATCGTCCTTTTTACGGTTTGTTAATATATCTTTCAAGAAAGCAATTCTATTTTTTGCAGAATTTATGTCATCTGTATTAATAATTTCAGATTTAGTGTTTTTCTTTTCGCTAAAAATTTAAACTCTCCTCACTCAAACAGATTAAAAAATTTTTGTTTTTGAGTCATAGTATTACAACCCTGAATTCATATAATTATCTCTTTGAGATATAAAAATTTTTATACTATATATCAAATTTCTCAAGTGAGAAAATTATTTTTAAATTTTTGTCCACCAAGGAAATTTGGCAATCGCAGGCTTTTGCCTGCTTAGTCAGGCTTGTTATTTAAAAGACTTGTGATATAAATAAGATTATGTCTGAGAGAAAAATTTTAGGCACAACAGTTCTTGCGGTAAAAAGGGATGGAAAGGTAGCTATGGCTGGAGATGGTCAAGTTACCTTTGGTAACACCGTTCTTAAACATACAGCCAAAAAAATTCGCAAACTTTACAAAGGGCAAGTTCTGGTTGGTTTTGCAGGGGCAACTGCTGATGCCTTAACCCTTTTTGAAAGATTGGAAAAAAAATTAGAAGCCTATAGCGGACAATTACTCAGAGCAGCGGTTGAACTTGCAAAGGACTGGAGAACCGACAAAATTCTTCGCAGATTAGAAGCCTTTTTAATTGCCGCTGACAAGGAGCACCTACTCCTTATTACTGGAGCAGGGGATGTGGTTGAGCCAGATGAGGAAGTAATAGCTATTGGTTCAGGAGCTCCTATGGCTCTTTCTTCAGCTAAGGCACTTCTGCGTTACACTAATCTCTCAGCCAGAGAAATTGCTGAAATTTCCCTAAGAATTGCCAGCGAAATCTGTATCTACACTAACTCAGAAATTACTTTGGAGGAGCTTTAAGTGTCTAATACTAAGATAGAAGAGCGAGAATTAACACCCCGAGAGATCGTAGCAGAGCTTAATAAGTATATCATTGGTCAAGAAAAAGCTAAAAAAGCTGTTGCTATTGCCTTAAGAAATAGATGGAGAAGAAGGCAATTAAAAGGTCCCCTTAAAGATGAGGTTTATCCTAAGAATATATTAATGATAGGACCTACGGGAGTAGGGAAAACAGAAATAGCCAGGCGTCTTGCAAAATTAGCCAAAGCTCCCTTTATCAAAGTAGAAGCTACTAAATTCACTGAAGTTGGCTATGTTGGACGAGATGTTGAATCTATTATAAGAGATCTTACCTATGTGGCAGTACAAATGGTAAGAGAAGAAGAGGAAAAAAAGGTTCTACATAGAGCAAGAGAGCTTGCAGAGGAAAAAATTGTTGAATACCTCCTTCCTAAAAGTTCGCCCAGAGTAAGCTATGATGAACAAACTAAGGAAAAATTTCTAAAAATGTTAAGAGATGGCGTTCTAAATGAACGAGAAATAGAAGTAGAAATTGAATTCAGGGAAAGGACCCCAAACATTGAAATCTTAGCAGCTTCTGGCTTAGAAGAAGTGGAGATGCAGTTAAGAGAAATGCTAGCAACTTTTATGCCCTTTAGACCCAAAAAAAGAAGGCTAAAGGTAAAAGAGGCTTTAGAGCTTCTTACGAAAGAAGAAGCGGCAAAGCTTGTGGATATGGATAAAGTTATAAAAGAAGCTATTCATCGTACTGAGACAAGTGGAATAGTATTTATTGACGAAATTGATAAGATAGCAAGCAGAGGAGAGACTTCAGGACCTGATGTCTCACGAGAAGGAGTTCAAAGAGATCTATTACCAATTGTAGAAGGAACAACTGTTAACACTCGTTATGGTTTGGTGAGAACGGACTATATTCTTTTCATAGCAAGTGGAGCCTTTCACATAGCAAAACCCTCTGATTTAATTCCAGAACTTCAAGGGCGTTTTCCTATCAGAGTAGAACTTGATTCCCTAACTAAAAAGGACTTTATAAGAATTCTAACGGAACCAGAAAATGCCCTTCTTAAGCAATATCAAGCTCTGCTTGCCACTGAAGGGGTTGAACTTGAATTTACTCCCGAAGCTATCGAAGAGATGGCACAAATTGCCTACGAAATAAATCAAAAAATGGAAAATATTGGTGCAAGAAGACTACACACAGTAGTTGAAAAAGTCTTAGAAGATATCTCCTATGAAGCCCCAGATATAGCACCAGCCAAAATTACTATAACACCTCAATTTGTTAGAGAAAAATTAAAGGATATTTTAGAAAAAGAAGAACTAATGAAATTTATCCTCTAAAGAGTGCATATGTAATCGAAAAAAAAATGTCTACTAAAAGGATTTTATTTTTTTCTGGCATCGTGGGAAATGTGATAGAATGGTATGATTTTGTTATTTATGGATATTTTGCTTCTCAATTTGCTAAGCTTTTTTTTCCGGTAAAAGATCCAGCTATTTCACTCATACTTAGTTTTTCAGCCTTTGCTATTGGTTTTTTTGCAAGACCCTTAGGTGCTCTTTTTTTAGGTTTAATTGGAGATAGGAAAGGAAGAAAACCTGCCCTTTTAGTTTCAATTATTCTTATGGCTATTCCCTCCTTTTTAATGATCTTTCTTCCCACCTATGAAACCGTAGGAATTTTTGCCCCTCTTCTTTTAACTTTTTTTAGGCTTCTACAAGGTTTTTCTGCAGGCGGTGAATACACAACTTCTGTATCTTTCCTTTTGGAACATAGTCCTCCCAATCGAAGAGCACTCTGGAGTAGTGTAAATCTTTTTGGAGCAATTTTTGGAATCCTTCTTGGCTCACTTTCAGCAACGCTACTCCATCATTTCTTAGAGCCTAAGGCTTTAGAAAGTTATGGTTGGAGAATTGCCTATTTACCAACTATTTTATTAGCTGTAGTAGGATATGTAATAAGAAAATATACCTATGAAACCCCAGCTTTTATTAAAGAAAAGCTCTCTCCCACAAAGGGATTTCCTTTAATCTATGCCCTTCGGGAATATCCAAAATCCTTTTTTCTCACACTAATTCTCTCTATGGTGCAAGGAGTAGCTTTTTATACCCTATTTGTTTATTTTCCTACCTACTTTGCAAGATATTTTGGGATTCCTACTGACAAAGCTCTTCTCTCTAATACTTTAGCTATGGCACTTTTAAACTTTCTTATTCTTCCCTGTGCTTATGCAAGCGACCTTCTTGGCAGAAGACCCCTCTTTATCTTCTCTCTTTCTGCCTATACCTTATTAGCCTTTTTCTTAAATCAATTTTTTATCCCTAAGGGCTATTCTTTTATCCTTATAGCTCACCTCATTTTAGCTTTTGTCTCTGGCTTTTTTATGAGTATCCTACCGGTCACTTTAGCTGAGCTTTTCCCAGTAAAAATTAGAAATACCTCCTTTTCTGTATTATATAACCTATCCCTTGCCATATTTGGTGGAACGCTTCCGAGTTTAGCTACCTACTTTATTGAAAAGAAGGGAATACTTAATTTTCCGGGAATTTATCTTTCCTTAGTAGCTTTAATAGCTTTAATGGCAACTTTACTTTTTCTGCCTGAAACTCATCCTTTAAAATCTAAAGGCACACCCCAAAGGTCATAAACCCCACTTTTAATAAGTCTAACTTTTAGTAGGTCTCCCGGATTAATTACATAAGAACCTTTAACAGGAATATAGGTTATTCCATCTATAACTGGAGCCTGCATACGAGAAATCCCAAAATATTTATTTTTTCCATTAAAGCCTAAAATTAAAACTTCCTCTTCAAGCCCCACTCTCTCTTTTAACCTTTCTTTGGTAATTTCTCGTTGCAGTCTTAAGATTTCTCTTTTTCTCCTTAATTTTTCTTTATAGGGGACCTTTTCTCCAAATTTTGAAGCAGGCGTCCCTTCTTCAGGATAAAAAGTAAATACACCCAGATAATCAAATTTTGCTTTGTTTAAGAACTCAAGTAAATATAAAAACTCCTTTTCTCCCTCTCCAGGAAAGCCTGTAATTATAGTTGTCCTAATTGAGGCATAGGGATTTTCTTTCCTAATAAAATCTATAATGTCTAATATTTGCTCAGGCTCATAAAACCTTCTCATTTTTTTAAGAACTTGGGGGTGGGCATGTTGAATAGGTATATCAAAATAGGGCAAGACTTTAGGTAAGCATAAAAGCTCTTTAATGAAACTCTTTGATAGATGACTTAAGTGTAAATAGAGAAGGCGAACTCTAAATTCATAGGGCAGAAGTAGAAGCTCCTTTAAAAGCTCAAGAAGCCCCTCACTTTTTCCTAAATCTTTGCCATAGAAGGTAATATCCTGTCCAACAAGGATTAGTTCTTTTACACCTTGTTTTAATAAATTTTCTGTCTCTTTTAGGAGAAGTTCCTTTGGCTTGCTTCTAAAGGGTCCTCTTATCTTAGGGATGGTACAATAACTACAGCGATGATTACAGCCTTCAGAAATTTTCAAATAGGCATAAAAGGGACTTTCAGTGAGTATTTTCTCTGTAGGCTCCTCTTCTGCAAAATAGTGATAGGGCTCAATTCCATAAAATTCATCCACCTCAGGAAGCAACTCTTTGAGTTCCCCTTCAGAATATCTTGCTGGTAGGCATCCTGATACGATCAGTTTTTGATGAGGTCTTTTTAGCTGTGCTAACTCTAAAATATGTTCTATAGCTTCTTCTACTGCGGGTCTTATGAAGGCACAGGTATTAATCCAAAAAGTGTCAGCCTCTGCTGGATCAAAGGTAAATTGACAGCCTCTTTTTTGTAATACATAAAGAAGCTTTTCAAAATCACTTTTATTTTTCGGACATCCAAGACTAACTGGATAAATGGTCTTAAAAGAACTTGACTTGGGTGATTTCATTTGCTTCATTTAAATAGATAACTCTGGTCTTAAAATGGGGAAGGTCCTGATCTCCAATCCAAGCATAAGATGCTATAATTAATTTATCTCCTATTTCTCCCAATCTTGCAGCAGCACCATTTAACACTACTTGTCCCTTTTCTCCCTCAATAAGATAGGTCTCAAATCTTGCACCATTGTTAAGATTATATACCCAAACACTCTCAAAAGGTAAAAGACCTGCTTTCTCCATAAGCTCTTTATCAAGCGTTAAACTTCCTTCGTAGTGAAGATTTTTATCCGTAACCTTGGCTTGATGAATTTTAACCTTTAAAAATTTTCTAAACATCTTCTCACGCTCCTCCAGAGGTCTTCCTGTTTATCAAAATAAATATAACACATTTTTAGAATTTTTTCAGCCTTTTTGAAAACACCCCTCCACCTTAAACAACCTATTACAAATCAAGATATGCGTAAGTTTCAGCTTGCGCCTTTGCAGGCTAAAGCCTGCGGGCTTACGAAACCAACGAATGTAATATTTTAAACTAAAAACCAGAGTGCATAGGCTGGGTCCGTCTTTCCTCAAAATAAAATCTCTTCGAAATAAATTTAACTATACCCATTTTTACACCCCCTTAAATTTTCTCTCATAGGCACTGGCATTACCTCCAAAATATCCTCAAGGGCTTGTGTAGTCCATATCATCGCCTTATTCTTTAAAGGTCT
>JBKBTC010000070.1:0-5758 GCA_046291435.1 Caldimicrobium sp.
ATGCCATAGTAGAAGTGCATGATGTTAATCCCTACTACGAAAAAAACTTTTTAAAAATTTTAGAATTTTTAAAAACCTTAAAGATCTTTAAGTGTTCTTTTTTAGTCATTCCTAATTTTTGGAATATTTTTCCTCTTCAAAATTATGAAGACTTCACAAAACTTCTCAAAAGTCTTGAGTGCGAAATTATTTTGCATGGATATTCTCATAAGGGACAAAAAAATCTCAAATATCTGTTATGGACTCGTGAAGAAGGAGAATTTGCTGATCTTACTTTAAGGGATACTGAGGAGAGGATTGAGAGTGCTTTAAATAGTTTTAAAGAGGTAGGCTTAAAAAGTAAATTTTTTGTTCCACCTGCTTGGATTGGAAATAAGTATCTTGAGAGTGTACTTAAATCTTATGGCTTTCTCGGGATTGGCTACAGAAATAAAATTAAGAATCTTGAGACTGGGAAAGAACTTTTAGCTCCAACTCTTACTTTTAGTAATAGACCTTTTTTATCCTTTTTAAGTATTAAATTTGCTACTTTTTATTTGTCTTTAATTCAAAAATTTTCAGTCATTCGTTTAGTACTTCATACCAAGGATTTTAGAGATGAGAGAAAGATAAAGCTTTGGCATTTCATAATAAATAAAATAAAGAGGAGGTTAACAAATTATGAAGAATTACTTTGCCAAAGCTGATTTACATGTACATTCAAGGGCTTCAAATCAGCCTGCAGGTTGGTTTACAAGTTTGTTAGAGTGTGCAGAAAGCTATACCGAGCCATTAGAAATTTATTATACTCTAAAAGAAAGGGGAATGAATTTTATTACAATTACAGATCACAATACCATTGAGGGTGTACTTGAAATAGCTCATTTTCCTGAAGTATTTATAAGTTGTGAATATACAGTAAAAGTGCCTGAAGAAGAAGCCTTTGTGCATGTTTTAGTGTATGGCATAGAGGAAAAACACCACGAAGATCTTTTAAAACTCAGAGAAAATTTATACGAGTTTGTGAGTTATTTAAAGGTCTATTCCTTCCCTTATGTATTAGCTCATCCTTTTTATCCTATAAATGGCACAAAGATTACCAAAAAATTTATTGAAAAAATGATTTTACTTTTTGATAATTGGGAGCTAATAAATGGAGCAAGAGGTAATAAAACAAGTTATTTGGAGGAAAGGATTCTTAGGAAATATGATGGATGGGAAAATATTAGAAAGTTAGAAGAAAGATATAATATGAAGAGCCTAAGAACACGAGATAAAATCAGTTTTACAGCAGGCTCAGATGATCATAGTGGTTTATATGTTGGCACTACTAAAACTTTAGTAGAAAAGGCAAGCGATATAGAAAGTTTCTTAAAGGGGCTTTTTGAGGGGAGAACCAAAATTGAGACTGAGAATTTGAATAATGAAATCCTTTTTAATATGGTTGCTAAAGTTGGCTACAATTGTTTTGAAAGAAAATATTTCTTTCCAGCAGAGTTAAAACCTTTTCTCGACTATATGTTTATGGAGTCTCATAAAAATTTACAAATTTCTTATATCTTGCGATATCTCTTTGGGATAAATAATAATGGAGAGCTCCCTTTGAAAACAGTGATGAATCAACTTCCTTTTTTGGCATTAAATAAATTTATTCAAAAACCAAATCTTCAAGGGTTGGGTGAAGTAATAATTTCTTTTCTTCTCCATATATTACCTATATTTTTAAAGTTATTTCATAAGAAAGAAGAAGAAAGGGTTTATTCCTTAGCAAAAGCCTTTGAAATTGAATATAAAAAACCTATAAAAATTGCTTATTTCACTGATACCTATTTTGATATTAATGGTGTTGCAAGGACTGCTCAAATCATAAGAGAAATATTAAAAGAAGAGAACTTGCCTTTTACCATAATAACTGTCTCTGAAAGAGCGTATAGAGAAGAAAAATTTATAACTCTTAAAGGATATTATAGTTTTGCCTTTCCCTTTTATAAAGATTTTAACCTCTATATTCCTTCCTTTTTAGAGCTAACAGACCTTATTACTTCGGAGGAATTCATCCATCTTCATATAGCAACACCTGGTCCCTTAGGGATTATGGCTTTTATAATTGGGAAACTTCTTGGACATATTATAACCTTTGCTTATCATACCGATCTTCCAAATTATGCAAAGATTTATACCAATGACGAAGAAGTGGAAAACCTCTTTTGGAAAACTTTAATCTCCTTAATAAACAATTCTGACCTCTGCTTTGTTCCTTCAAATTATTACAAAGAAATACTGGAAAATAAAGGAGTAGCTACCCATAAACTTAAAGTTTTTAAGAGAGGCGTAAATATAGGGCTATTTTCTCCTCATAAGAGAGAAAAATATTATTGGAATAAAGAGTTAGGGCTTCCAGAGGAAGCAAAAATTATCCTTCAGAAACTGATACCTATGCCTTAGTCGTGGTTGAAGCCCTTGCAAGTGGTCTTCCTGTAATTGTTAGCTCTAAAAGTGGAGCAAGGGAACATATAAAAAATGGCGTAAACGGCTTTGTAGTGGAGAGTGTAGAAGAGTGTATAAATAAAATAAATTATCTTTTGTCAAATTATGACATTTGGAAAAACTTTTCAGCAAAGGCTTATGAAAGCGTAAAAGACCTTGATATGAAAAAATCTTATTTGGACTTTTTGCAATCTATAGCAAGTATAGGGAGGACACAATGAAATTAGTAGATATAACACCCTATTTTCATGCCAAAAGTGGGGGAATAAAGAGATATCTTTTAGAAAAATCAAAATATTTGGCAAATACTAAAATAAAGCATGTTTTGATTATACCAGGCAAAAAAAATGCCATCTTCTATTATGAGAAAACTAAAATTTATGCTCTAAAATCTATTCCTCTACCTCTTAGTGGTGGTTACAGATTTTTTTTAAGGTTAAAGGATATAAAAAACATTTTAGAATTAGAGAAACCTCAAATTGTAGAGTTAGGAGGAACCTATTTACCTATTCCCTATTTAAAAACCTCACAATATAAATTAATTGTCTTTTATCATTCAGATGTAAATGCTGAGCTTTCTCTTTTTCCTTTTCCACCTTGGATTAAAGAAAGATTTGCAAAGTTTGTATTTACTAATTATTTGATTCATGCGGATCTTATTCTTACTCCTTCATCTAAACAAAAAATTTTTTTAAAAAAACACTCCCTTGAAAATATAAAAACAGTTAACTTAGGTATAAATGAAAAGGTCTTCAATTTTTCAAAGGCTAAAGAGAAGGTAAATAAAGATAAAGAATCTAATGGAAGGGCAAAAGTATTATATGTAGGAAGACTTTCTCCTGAAAAAAACATTAATTTACTAATAAAGTTGATTAAATTTTCAGATTCAGAGCTTTTTCACTTTATTATTGCCGGAGATGGACCTATGAAAGATAAAATTTTGAAGCTTTCTAAAAAGATATCTAATATTACTTATTTGGATTATATTAAGGAAGATACAAGGCTTGCTAATTTATATAGATCTTCTGACATTTTTGTCTCTCCTTCTACCTCTGAGACTTATGGTCTTACCTTTTTAGAAGCTCAAGCCTGTGGATGTCCTTTGGTAGCCTTTGATCTAAACTTAGAAACTCAACCTTTTAAGGAATTTTTAGTTAAAGAAAAAACTGAAGAAGCTTTTTATGATGCACTAATAAGAGCAAAAAACAAAGTTTCCATAAAGTTAAGAGAAGAAATAAGCTCCTATATTCTTAAAACCTTTTCTTGGAATAAGACCTTTGAAAATTTGTTAAAGATTTATTCTGATTTAGTTTAACTTAAATAATTGAGCGGAACAAGCAAAAGCAAGCCAAGGGAAACACAACAACGTCTTATAATTTAAAAAGTGTCTTTAAGACCCCTTTTTTAAAATCAATTTAAAAAATCTTTAACAAAATTGTAACAATAGGTAGTTATTTTAAATATAAAATTTATCTAATTGAGGAGGGAGAAAATGGAAAGGATTCAAAGTTTAATTGAGGATATAGAAAGACGGAAAAAGTTATATTCTCAATTTATTAAAAAAGGAGACAAAATAAGAAAAAGAGAGCGAGATACCTTTCTTACAGAAAAGGATAGAGTAATTTTAATAGAATCTGTAGTTGCAGGTGTATTTATAGAAAATCTACTTGCTGGAGCTGTTAAAAAGGTTTTAAAATTTTTATAAAATCTTTAATAAAGGCAAAATCTCCTTTTATTTTAATTTTACCATCAAGGAGATATTTCACTACCTTAGAGGGATCTTTCACTAAGCGGAGAAAATCATTATATTTTATTTCAATAAGAGTCTTTTTTTCAAAAGGCGCCTCTAATTCTTTAATCCCTTCCTTAGTAATTAAAAAATAGATACAAGAGTTATTCGGCATCTGAAGGGAAAGCACAACTTCGCTATCTATCTTCTTCAATTTCTCTTGATAGAGTTTATTTATTTCTTGAATTAGATTCTTTAATTGATAAGGATTAGTCTCTAACATTCACTTTCCACAACAATGAGCTTTTTTTCTTGAATTATCTGCTCTACAATATTTTCAAGAGTATCTCTTGCTTTATCTTCATTAAAGTAAATACCTAAGACCGCAGGCAAAAGAGGGTAGCTCATATAAGCTACTACCTTATAAACCACCCTCTTTTTGCCCTCAATTTCTATTTTTGTTTCCTCAATAGAAAGGGCAATGATATGATCTATATTGAGAAATCTTCCACTTCTTGTTCTTATAAGTCTCATTTTTTATTATTTTTCTTTTTTTTCCTCTTTTAAGGCTTTTTTTACTCCTTCTGCAGCTCCCTCTACTGAATATTTAACAATAGTAAGTGCTTTTTCAGCAATTTCAGCTGCCTGTTTTACTACTTCTTTCCCTACATCTGCAATTTTACTAAGTAATTCCGGAGCAAGTGCTTTAAAACTGCTTTCTTCAGAAGCACCTATTTTTTTCTTTAATTCCTCAAGTTCTGCCCTAATTTTTTCTAACTCTTCATAAATATTTTTTTCTTCCATATGGCACCCCCCCTTTTATTTTTTTAAAGCAGACAAACCTAAAAAGATAGCTAGCCCATTATTAATTAAAGTAGAAAAAGCAGGATTAAAAATTCCTATAGCGGACCCTATCAGTCCTGTGGTATTTACTAAAATATTAATATTGTAAAGTCTTGTAATTTTATTTAAAGCTTTATCTGCTAAATTTATCAACCATACTAACTGATTTAAATTATCTCCAATCACAACATCTGCAAGTTCTATAGCAATTTCAGTTGCTCCTCTTAAAGAAATACCAACATCTGCTGCAGTTAAGGCTGGAGAATCATTCACACCATCTCCTACAAAGGCAACCACTTTGCCTTCTTCTTTCAAGCTTTTAATCACTTTTACCTTTTCTTCAGGAAAACTTCGAGCATAATACCTATTAATCCCCAATTTTTTAGCAATATATTTAGCGACTCCCTCATTATCTCCAGTGCAAAGTATAATCTCCTTTCCTCTTTTCCTTAATTCTCTAACTACCTCATAAGCTTCTTCTCTTAAAGGATCTGCAAAGGTAATTAATCCAATTATTTGTCTCTTTTTTACTAAATAAAGAACTGATTTAGCTTCAGTATGTAGCTTATCAACTAATTCTCTAATCTCAGGAGGGATTTTTATTCTCTTTTTCATCATAAACATAGTGCTTCCAAGTAAAAAAGGCTCACCCATTAAATTACCTTCAATCCCAAGCCCGATATGATATTTAGAGTTTTCTCTTGGTAATAATTCTATTCC
>JBKBTC010000071.1:0-5687 GCA_046291435.1 Caldimicrobium sp.
GGAGGATATTTATTTACGATAACAGAGAAGGGCTTTGGTAAAAAAACTGCTCTTTCGGAGTTTAAAATCCAAGGAAGAGGAGGGAAAGGGCTTATAGCACATGGGCTAAGTGATAAAACAGGAACGCTTGCCTGCGGAATTCTCTTGCAGGAAGGAGAAGAAATCT
This sequence comes from Caldimicrobium sp., assembly GCA_046291435.1. GTDB lineage: Bacteria > Desulfobacterota > Thermodesulfobacteria > Thermodesulfobacteriales > Thermodesulfobacteriaceae > Caldimicrobium. The sequence continues at coordinate 167 of JBKBTC010000071.1, forward strand.
TTATTTTTTCCTCTTCAGGTAAGGTGATTAGAATTAAAGAGGAGGAAATCCCTCTGCAAGGAAGAAATACTAAAGGAGTGCGATTGATAAGCCTCTTGCCAGGTGAAAAAGTAATAGCTGCTATTAAGTTCAAAATTCAAGAAAAGGATATTGATGGCTAAATTTATTGGCAAGAACTCAAAATTATGCTATTTTAAAGGTGAATTTTGAGCGGAGGAGAGCGATGAGTAAAAAGGTGAGGTTAGCTATAGTTGGCGTAGGAAATTGTGCAAGTTCTTTAGTGCAGGGTATTTTCTATTATAAAGACAAAAAAATAGATGATTCTCAAGGGGTAATGTTTCCTGATATAGGGGGTTATAAGCCTTCTGATATTGAAATAGTTGCAGCTTGGGATGTAGACAAAAGAAAAGTTGGGAAAGACATCTCTGAAGCTATATTTTCTCCACCTAATTGCACGACAGTTTTTTATCCCGATGTGCCAAAGTTAGGGGTGAAAGTAAGGATGGGGAAGGTTTTAGATGGGGTGTCTGAGCATATGAAAGATCAGCCAGAAGATTTGACGGTGGTTTTGGCAGAGGAGAAGGAGGATGAGCTTGAGGATGTGGTAGCCCATTTAAAGGAAGTTTCTGCGGATGCTCTTATTAGTTATGTGCCTGTTGGCTCAGAAGAAGCGGCAAGATTTTATGCTGAAGCATGTTTAAAGGCAGGAGTTGCCTTTGTCAATGCTATGCCTACTTTTATAGTTTCTGATGAAACCTGGGGCAAAAGATTTGAAATTGAGGGAATACCTGCTGTAGGAGATGATATCAAATCTCAAATAGGAGCAACTATCTTACACAGAACCTTGGTGCAACTTTTCGTAGATAGAGGAATTCCTGTAAAAAGAACCTATCAATTAAATTTTGGAGGAAACACGGATTTCTTAAATATGCTTGAAAGGGGAAGACTTAAAACTAAGAAGATTTCAAAGACTGAGGCAGTAACCTCTGTTTTACCCTATTCTATAGGGTGGGAAAATGTGCATATAGGACCTTCTGATTGGGTGCCCTGGCTAAAAGATAAAAAAATAGCTTATATAAGAATTGAGGGAGAACATTTTGGTGGAGTCCCTATGTCAGTAGAAGTAAAACTTGAAGTTGAAGATTCTCCCAACTCTGCAGGATCAGCTATTGATGCTATAAGATGTGCTAAACTTGCAATGGATAGAGGTATAGGTGGACCCTTAATCTCAATTTCAGCTTATACTATGAAACATCCTCCTAAACAATTCCCAGATTATATCGCAAGAAAGATGGTTTTGGAATTCATTCAGGGAAAGAGAGAAAAATAAATAGAGGAGGATTTTATGGAACTTTCTCAGAGGTTAAAAAAGGTACCTCCATACCTTTTCATAGAGTTAGATAGACTAAAAAACGAAAAAATTAAAGAGGGCGCAGATGTTATAGATTTAGGAATTGGAGATCCCGATGTACCAACACCACAGGAAATAGTTGAGGTAGCAAAAAGGGCTTTAGAAAAAACGGAGTATCATCGCTACCCTTTAAATCCAGGCAGTTTCTTTTTTAGAAAAGCTTGCGCAGACTACATAAAAAGACGCTTTGGAGTAGCATTAGATCCAGAAAGAGAAGTTCTTGCTTTAATAGGGTCTAAGGAGGGAATAGCTCATTTTCCCGTTGCTTTTATAAATCCTGGAGATGTAGTTCTCTGTCCGGATCCAGCTTATCCAGTTTATCATCTAGGAGCAATTTTTACCGATGGAGAACCCTATTATATGCCCTTGACCTGGGAAAATGACTTTTTGCCTGATTTAGGAAAAATTCCAGAAGCAGTTTTGAGAAAAGCAAAGATTATGTGGTTGAATTATCCTAATAATCCTACTGGGGCAGAGGCAACAAAAGAATTTTATAAAGATGTAATTAAGTTAGCGAAGAAGTATGATTTCATAATAGCAAGTGATGCCGCCTATGTGGAATTATATTACGAAGACCCGCCTTTAAGTATACTTGAGATTGAGGGTGCAAAAGAAGTAGCGATTGAATTTCATAGCCACTCTAAAACCTTTTGTATGACAGGATGGAGATTAGGTTTTGCGGTAGGGAAGGCAGAATTTGTTCAGGCTTTAGCTAAAGTAAAAAACAACATTGATTCGGGAGTATTCACCGCTTTGCAAGAAGCAGGAGCTTATGCCTTAAACAATTTAGAAAAAATCGTTCCTCCTTTGAGAAAAATTTTTAAGGAAAGAAGAGATTATTTAAGTGAAGTCCTAAAAGAGCTGGGGTATGAATTAAAAATACCTAAAGCTACCTTTTATCTCTGGGTAAAAGTTCCAAAGGGATATACCTCTTCCGATTTTTGCAAAAAAGTGCTTCAAGAGTTAGCCATTGTAATAACACCAGGTAATGGCTTTGGAAGTGCAGGAGAGGGATACTTTAGGATAGCCCTAACAGTGGAAAAAGAACGGTTAAAAGAGGCAGTAAAGAGATTAGCCTCCCTGAAACTATAAAAAAAGTTTATTTATCTCTTGGCACAAACTTAGGAGATCGGTTATCAAATGTTAAAAATGCTATAAAACTGTTAAAAAATCTGCCCCTTCGAATTGAAAAGATATCCTCTATTTATGAAAGTGAGCCACTTTATTATCACAGTGAAAATTATTTTTATAATCTTGTATTAGTGATTTCTACCTCGCTTTCTCCCCTTGCTCTATTTTTAGAGCTTAAAAAGATTGAATTCAGGATGGGAAGGCAAAAAACAAAGGAGATCTCTGACCGTCCTATTGATTTAGATATAGTATTCTATGAAGACCAAATTTTTGTGAGTGAAATTTTGCAAATCCCACATCCGAGGGCAACAGAGAGAGCCTTTGTAATTATCCCAGCCGCAGAAATTACTCCTCATTTTAAAGACCCCATTACAGGAAAAGAGCTAATAGAAATCTATGCAACCAAAAGAGAACTCTTTAAAAGTCAAAAGTTGAAAAAAATCTCAATTGAGGTGATTTTATGAAATATTTGCTTTTAATACTTGCCTTTTTTGTTATTTTTTGGTATTATAAAAAAAAGCGTGTCAGAGATAAAAGAGCAAAAGAAGCCCTTGAGGTAGAAATGAGGGCTTGTAAGAACTGTGGATTTTATTTTTCTATATCAAGTGCCGATATTAAGAATAAACCTGAAAATTGGTCTATTCAATTTTGTTCCGATAAGTGTTATAAGGAGTATTTAGAAAAAAGTGGAGAAAGTGGATGATCCTTTTAGTACTTTTTTTCGTGTTTTTTTTAGCTACAGAAGGGTTAGCCTCAAAAATTTATTATTATGAAGACCCCGAAACTGGGGAAACTTTTTTCTCTAATGTTCCCTTAGATGGAAATTTTAAGATTTATTTAAATCTTCCTAAAAGAGAGAAAAAGTTAAATAATTTTAGTTTTCTAAGAAATAAGTCAGGACAAGAGGAGAGTTTAACTGATAAATTTCATCAAATTTTTGAGGAGGTAGCAAAGGAGTTTAATTTAGATCCCTATTTATTGAAAGCTATAGCAAAGGTTGAGTCAAATTTTAATCCCAGGGCAGTTTCACCTAAAGGGGCTATGGGAATAATGCAAATAATTCCTTCAACTGCCAAATTAGTTGGGCTTTCAAATCCCTTTGACCCGATAGAAAATATATATGGTGGGGCGAAATATTTGAAAAGGCTTTTAGATGAGTTTAGAGACCTAAAGCTTAGCCTTGCAGCTTATAATGCAGGTCCTGAGGCTGTTAGACAATATAGGGGAATTCCACCCTATACCGAAACAGTAAACTATGTCCAGAGTGTTCTTTATTATTACAATCTCTATAGAAATAATAGAAATCTTTTAGTAGTTCCCTAAAACTAAATATCCTAATTTTTTATACCTGGCATACTGTTAACTATGGGTATTTTTAAAAGGAGAAATTTTAATGTTTCTTTTTCTGAGCCTCGGCAAGAGAAAATCTTTTATTTTTCTTCGCAGGCTGAAGCCTGCGGCTACTGGGAAATCCAAAATTTTGTAAGAATTGGGCGGGTATTAAATCGCCCCTACAAAAGCATTCAAATCAAAAATCAAAGGTAGGGGCAATTTTTGAGTTGCCCAAAAATTAGGTAGCTGCAAGCTTCAGTTTGTGCATGGTTTTCGATTGAATTTATTTGAATTAGGCGAACAAGGTGTCGCAACCGTTAGGTTGCGCAGTTTTTTCCTTACATATTACATAATTACACATTTATCATAATATCTTTTAATTTATCTAAATCATCTAAAGCTCTGCCTGCACCTAAGGCTACACAGAGAAGGGGCTCCTCTGCAATCTTTACTGGAAGACCTGTTTCTTCAGAGATGTAGCGATCTAAGTTTTTCAGTAAAGCTCCACCACCTGTGAGGATAATGCCTCTGTCAACAAGATCAGCTGCAAGCTCTGGAGGAGCAATTTCTAAAATTTCTTTTATAGCTCTTAAAATTGCGTCCACTGGTTCTTTTATGGCTTCTTGAATTTCCTTTGAAGTAAGGGTAACTGTCTTAGGAACACCAAAGATCAAGTCTCTTCCTTTTATTTCCATCGTTTCGTAAGGTTCTTCAGGAAAGATATTTCCGATTCGGATTTTAATTTGCTCTGCAGTTGCTTCTCCAATAAGTAGGTTATATTTTCTCTTTACATATTGTATTATTGATTCATCAATTTTATCACCAGCTACTTTTATGGAGTGTGATACCACGATGCCACCTAAGGATATTATGGCAACTTCAGTGGTACCTCCCCCAATGTCTACTATCATATTTGCTACAGGTTCATTGATGGGCAACCCTGCACCAATTGCTGCTGCCATAGGTTCTTCTATAAGGTAGACTTCTCTTGCCCCTGCACTTTCTGCACTTTCTTTTACTGCCCTTCTTTCCACCTGAGTTGTTCCTGATGGCACGCTAATAATTATTCGGGGTTTTACTAAGTAGGAGCGGTTGTGTACTTTTTGGATAAAATAGCGAATCATAGCCTCAGTAACTTCAAAATCAGCAATTACACCTTCACGAAGAGGTCTTACAGCTTTTATCATGCCTGGAGTTTTCCCTAACATTTTCTTTGCTTCCTCTCCTACAGCAACCACCTTTTTATAGCTTCCATCTTCTTTTATAGCCACTACTGATGGTTCCTTAAGAATTATGCCTTTTCCTTCCATGTAAATAAGCGTATTTGCTGTACCTAAATCTATAGCTAAATCTTTGGAGAGAAATTTAAAAAGTTTTCCAAACATCAATACCACCTCTTTTAGATTTTATCTTTTTGAGAAATTTTTTCTCTATCTCTAATTTTAATCCTTAACTTTGAAATTTAAAGCTTACAACTTTACTTCTTAAGACCCCCCTGAGGTGAGAGAAATCATTTTAAAAGCCTTAACCTTGCTTATGGGCTAAAGCCTGGCTATATATTGTAAGAGCTAATTGGTATATGCCCAGAATTCGGTAGCCACAAGCTTTAGCTTGCGCTAATTTTATTTTTTTTCCACGCATTTGGTC
>JBKBTC010000072.1:0-5486 GCA_046291435.1 Caldimicrobium sp.
TTCACATCCTCAAAATAACCAAGTCTTCTCAATCTTTCTTCACTTTTTTCAAGCCTTTTTCCTGAATAGGGCCAGCCTTCAGCTAATACAATTTCTCTTCTAATTACTTTATCTCTGGTCTTTGTGTTTCCTTCTATTTCAATCCTATTTATATACACAACAGGTCCTTTATCCACTTTATAAGTAATTTTTAAAAGATTGCCTGTGGGTAATTTATCCAAACTTGTAGTCACCTTAGCATAGGCATAACCATAATCTGAAAATAGGTGAACTAACTTCACCTCATCATTCTTACTTTCTTCTAAACTAAAGATCTTTCCTGGCTGAGTATTTAAAATTTTATAAACGGAAGCTTCCGGAAAAACATCTTGTTCAACATAAACTTCCGCTACTTTGTATTGTGGTCCCTCTTCAATAATGATTTTAATTACTACTCCATCAGGCTCTTCTACAATTTGCGGTTCCCCTATTTTAACTTCCAAATATCCTTTATTTTTGTAAGCACTCTCAATTTTCCCTAAGTCTCTATACAGAAAAGCTAAATTATACACTCCAGGTTCAGCTTTAGGTTCAGAGAGTAAAACAGCAGTTAAGTATCTTGAATATTTTTCAATGGGTGAAAAGATAGATCTTTCGCTTACAGATAAATAACCCTTCAACTCTTTTTCTGAAAAAGCTTTATTCCCAATAAATTCAATTTTTTTAATAAATTTCTTTTTACCCTCTTTTATTTCAAAAACAAGGTTTACCTGTGTGGGGCTTACTTTTTCTGTTTTTAAATTTATTTCTGTATTATGAAGACCTAATTGTTCATAATAGGCTTTCAAATTCTCCAAGGCTTTATTGACTTTTTCTGGCGTGGGGATATCTCCAGGCTTTAATTCTATAATTTTAGCTAAATCCTCTTTTTTACCTTCTTTCAGACCTTTAAAGGTTATCTCTTTTATAGATTCTCTCTCTTGCAATTTAACTACAACTCGAACTCCTTTTTCACCAGGTTCTAAAGAAATCTCAATGTTTTCAAAATATCCAAGTTTATAAAGATTTTTTAAATCTTCATTGAGAACTTTATAGTCTAAAAAAGTACCTGCCTTCGTTCTAATTTTAGGTAATAATACATCTTCTCCAACGCGTCTATTACCTTCAAAGGCAAGGCTTTCAACTAAGGTCTTTTCACTGAAAAACACTTGAAACTCTTTTAAAGATTCCTGTATCAGATCTTCAAGCTTCTCACTTTTTCCCACCACATAAAAATAGAAAGGTGTCTTCTTTCCAATTTGCCATATTTTCCAGTCTATGCTTAAAGTGCCCTTCAAAGAAGTTAATTTTACTTCAGATGCACCAATATACTCTCCACTCTTTAAAAATTGTAGGGCGGTCTTTTCATCTAAATCTTTTATTTCCAAAAAAACTTTATCTTCTGCAAGCCTTTTTTTTAAACCTTCTAAATACCGCCCTAACAAATCCTCCTTTAAAAGGTCTCCATAACTCTTTTTTTGAAAAATTAAAATTTTTAAGTCTGCTAAAAGCAATTTAGGAAAGAAGAAAACTGTTAGGAAGACAAAAAAATAAACCAAAAAAACTCTTTTCAAATAAACACTCCTACGAAGAAGGATAATTATATTCTACAATAAAACCCTCTTTTAGTAAATAGACCTTATCCATGTTTTTAGCTAATTCCAAATTATGGGTAACCAAAATAATAGAAAGCTGATAGCATTTATTTAATTCTAAAAAAAGTTTAATTACTTCAGATGCACTTTCTGGATCTAAGTTTCCTGTAGGTTCATCAGCTAAGAGAAGCTGGGGATTTAGAAAAAGAGCTCTTGCAATAGCTACTTTTTGACGCTCCCCTCCTGATAGAGTATAAATTTTAGCCTCCTTCTTTTCTTTAAGATTTAATTTCTCTAATAAATACATTCCCCTCATTAGAAGTTTTTCCTTGCTCCACCCAGAGATCATTCCTGGCAAAATAATATTTTCCATCACCGTAAGTTCTGGCATCAAATGGTAAAATTGGAACACAAAACCAATGCTCTTCATCCTAAAATTGGCAAGCTCTTCTTCATCCTGAAAAGAAAGTACTTTTCCTTCCCATAGGAGTAATCCTTCATCAGGTTCATCAAGGGTACCTATAATATTTAATAAAGTTGTCTTACCAGAACCTGAAGGTCCAACAATAGCAATCTTTTCTCCCCTTTTAACTTCTAAATTGATTCCTCTTAGTACCTCCACTTTCTTTTTTCCATTAAAAAAACTTTTCTTGATTCCTTCAAGTTTAAGCATGGGCTAAAATAGAACTTTATACAAATTTAATCTCTCCGCAAAATTTCTGCCGGATGAAACCTTGAAGCCTTCTTTGCAGGATAGAGGGAGGCTATTAAACTTATAAATATTGCAGTTCCACCAATTAACATCAAATCAATGGGTTGTAAACTAATAGGCATATATTCTACAGGATATACCTCCCCTGGCAATTTTACTACAGGATATTTAGATAAAAATAGAGCAATTAAACTTCCTGTAATTAAACCTAAAAAAACGCCAAGACCTGAAAGCAAAACACCCGCCAAAAAAAAGACTTTTAAAATATTTTTGGAGGTCGCTCCTAAGGATCTTAATATGGCTATATCTATTTTTTTTTCAGAAACAAGCATAATCATAGCAGATATGATAGTAAAAAGAGACACTGCTACCATCAAGCTTAAAACAATAAAGAGCCCCAATTTTTCCATTTTCAATGCTGTAAATAGATTTTTATTCCATTCTTGCCAATCTAAAATAAAATAGTTATATCCAAGTTTACTTATTATGTGATTTTTATATATTGAGGATTTAAAGGGATCCTTTAGTTTTACTTCTATAGAAAAATTATTAGGCTGATATTTACTAATAAAATTATCAAAGGAAGTGAAAATCAAATTAAAGTCATAATCATAAATCCCAGTCTCAAAAAAACCTACTACTTTTAGAGTATTCATTTTCGGGAAAAAGCCAAAGGGCGTATATAAACCCTGCACGCTGTAGTAGAGTAGTTTCTCACCAAGAGAAAGCCCCAATTTTTCTTTAAGTCTATTCCCTATTATAACAGGAATTACACCTTCTTCCTCATTTTTTTCATATTTAAAATACTTGAAACCCTTTTCTTTTTGGTATAGATCTAAATCTACGGCTTTTAAAACTATCCCAATAGGTTGACCTGACCGGATAAGAAGTCCTTGCTGAGTTGTTATGAGTTGTATACCTTTAAGATCTCCTTTAAGTGTATCTTTTAATACCTCTATGATCCTTTGTCCTTCCTTAGGATTATAAAAGGTGATGCTTAGATGGGGATTTAGACTTAAAATTTTTTCAGCTACAACTTCTTTAAAACCAGTAATAACCGCATTAACGACCGTGAGAGAAGCCACGCTTAAAATTACCCCTGTAAGAGCAATCCAGGAAATTATTCCAGTAAATCTCTCTCTTTTTCTGGAAAACACATATCTTAGAGCTAACCAAACTATCCAAGAGTTTTTTTTCACAAATCTTCTCTCCTTCTTAAGTGGGGGAAAAGTATAACTTCTCTAATTGAAGCTGAATCGGTAAATAGCATAACTACCCTATCAATGCCAATACCTTCTCCTGCACAAGGTGGCATTCCATATTCTAAAGCACGAAGAAAATCTTCATCTATTTCAGGCGGGATCTCTTCATCAATTTCTCTTAGTTTTAGTTGCTCTTCAAATCTTTTTCTTTGATCAAGAGGGTCATTAAGCTCAGAAAAGGCATTAGCAATTTCTTTTCCTCCTACATAGAATTCAAATCTTTCTGCAATGGCTGGATTTTCATCACTTCTTCTTGCAAGGGGAGATACCTCTACAGGATAATCTACCACGAAAGTTGGTTCAATAAGCTTATGTTCTACCAGTTCTTCAAAGATTTTAGTCCACCATTTTCCAATTCTTGGCTCTTTTTCATTTAATTCAATGCCTTTTTCCTTGGCAAACTTGAATAATTCATCTCGTGAGTGAAGAATTTCCCTGGGAACTCCTCCTAATTCTTCTAAAGCATTAAGAAATTTTATTCTTTTATAGGGAGGTGTAAAATCAATTGTGTGCCCTTGATATTCAATCTGAGGTGACCCCTTTATCTCTATAGCTAAACCATAAAAAAGCTCTTCTGTTCTTTTAATAAGATCTTCATAGGTAGCATAGGCTTCATAAAATTCAAGCATAGTAAACTCAGGGTTATGCCTACTTGATACCCCTTCATTCCTAAAATTTCTATTTAATTCAAAAACTTTTTCAAATCCACCCACTATAAGTCTTTTAAGATATAACTCTGGAGCAATTCTTAAATATAAATTCATATCTAAAGCATTATGATAGGTAATAAAGGGCTTTGCAGCTGCTCCGCCCACTATAGGATGCATCATAGGTGTTTCTACTTCCAAATATCCCTCTGCAATAAAGTAATTCCGAAGATACTGAATTATACGAGTTCTTAATTTAAAAAGCTCTCTAACCTTAGGGGACATAATAAGGTCTAAGTAGCGATGTCTATAGCGCAATTCTACATCCTTCAACCCATGATATTTTTCTGGAAGGGGTCTTATAGCTTTGGTAAGAATTTTAAAATTTTCTACAAGTATAGTTATTTCTCCTGTTTTTGTTTTTATTAGTTTACCAACAACCCCAAGAATATCCCCGATATCCACCATTTTTTTAAAAAAATTAAAAGCCTCCTCAGATATATCATTTTTAGCTAAAAGTATTTGAATTTTATCTGATTCATCCTGAATATGTCCAAAAATTAATTTACCCATTTCTCTTTTAGAAATTAATCTTCCCGCAAGGGAATACTTATAAGGTCTTTTTTGTATCTCCTCTGTAGATAGTTCTTTAAATCTATCTTTAATAAACTTTGCTTTATCTTTCGGTTTAAAGTCATTAGGATAAGGATTAATTCCTAACTCTCTCAATTTTTCGAGTTTTTCCAGACGAGCCCGTATTAATTGAGATTCTTCTATCATCTTCCCAATTCCTCCCTAAAAATTTTCCTTTATTTTAAAACTAAAACCCCCATTTCCAAGTACCTTTCTAATGAATGTAATTTCTATTTTGAAATGTCAGATCCATAATTTTTGGTAGACGCAGGCTTTAGCCTGCGCAATAAATTATAGTAACATTAACGAACTTATAAATAGTGCAAGAAGTAAGATGTATTAATAGAATTATAAAAATAACCTAATCTTTAAAAGGGATCCTCTTTTGCTTTTGCCCGGGGATGAGCTTTAAGATAACTTTGAAGTAAATATTCATATTGAACCTTAGTATATTTTTGAGTAGTTATAAGTGATTTATGCCCAAGTAGGGTCTGAATAGATCTTATGTCCATACCTGCATTCAATAAATGTGTAGCAAAAGCGTGTCTCAAAGCATGTGGATGTAACTTATATAGTCCTATTTTATGCCCTTCTTTTTTTACTGTTTCAAAAACCCATC
>JBKBTC010000005.1:0-7573 GCA_046291435.1 Caldimicrobium sp.
TCAGCTACAGCTAGACTTATACTTTATTTCTATATCGGTGATTCCACATCACATAAATTTTCTTTAACCTCTAATGAAGTATCAGTAAGTGTAGCTGCAGATGGCAGTTCAACTAGTAATACAGTTAATTTATTTAATAATTTAGATGATCTTATTACTCAGATAAATACTCAAGCCTCAAATAGTAATGCTCCAGTTGTTGCTTCTAAGGATAACGATGGGAAACTTGTCCTTCAAACAACAAATGGAGAAACCATTGCTATATCCGCAGAACTTAGAGCTACGATTAGTGCTCCTACGGGTACTTCTGCAACTGTCAATGGAACTATTAATTTAAATCAATTATTACAAGGTGCTTCCACTGCTACAACAGGAAATCTTACTTCTAATGCTACTCGTTATGCCCATGGTATAAAAGTAGGAGATCTAACTATCGGTGGTATAGATAATTTCACTGTACAGCAGCAGGGAATGAACGCTTTGAATGCTACGGGAACTAATATAACAGATGTTAAGAGGCAAAATCTAAATTCCATTGATGTTACCACTCAGGAGGGTGCAGAAAAAGCTATAATGATTGCTACTAAAGCCTTACAAAAAGTAGATACAGAAAGAGCCAGGATTGGTTCAACTATGAATAATTTACAGTCTATCTTTGAGGCTCAGAAGAGTGCCTATGACAATACCAAAGAGGCAGAAAGTGTGATTAGGAATACCGACTATGCTAAGGAAATGGCAGACTTTACTACCTACCAGATCCGTATGCAAGCAACCGTTGCCATGCTTGCTCAGGCAAACACTCTGCCTCAGCTTGTGCTTCAATTGATGAGGTAATATTAAGGAGATAACGACAACTTAGCCCGCAGGGTCCAACCCCCTGCGGGTTTTTTTATTTTTTAGTTACACATCTCGAAATGCAGGCCACCAGAAAATGTAAATTATCCTAAAGCTTCTTTTAAACTTCTTATCAAAGCTAAAACCTTGGGCACAAATTCTTCAGGTAGACTTCCAAGACCGCAGGCAGGAGTGATAAGGATATGTTTTAAAAGCTTATCTCCCTTTAAGGAGAGCGCTTCTCCTAAGGTTTTAATCTGTGCCTCAAACCTTGAGATTACCTCTTTTTCGTTTACTTTTTCTAAAAGCTCCCTACTTGTTGGCACAGCTCCAAAGGCAAGATAGCCTCCTTTGCCTAAAAATTCTTTAATTTTTTCCGCATATATAACAAATTTATCAAAATAGGAAAAGCTATCAAAGTTTAAAATATCAATTCCACTCTCTAAAAGGATATCCCAGGAGGTATTGGCACAGACATGAACGCCAACTTTTGCAGAAAATTGAGAGATGGCAGTTGCTATTTCCTTTATCATTTCAAGGACTAAATCTTTGGAGAGGGAAATATAGGCGCTACTTCCAAATCCTGAAAGCCCAGGCTCATCAATAAAAAGGATAACTCCCTCGGAAACCTCTTTTAAATGATAAACTTGTGCTAAGGCTGAAAGGGTTATAAATTTAACTGTTAGATCCCTTAAATCATCTCTAAAAATAAGGGCAACCTCATCTTCTGTTTTAAGAGAGATACCTAAGGTAAAGGGTCCTGTAATTTGTCCCTTTAGTATAGGAAGGGATGCACTTTTAGCTTTCTCAAGAAAGGGGAAAAAGGCTTTAGAAAAATCGTAGTGTAAAAACCCTTTAAGGGGAGAAACGTTTTTATTTTCTATTACTTCAAGATAGGATTCATAGAATTTAAGCATTTCTTCTTCAAAGGTCTTTCTTTGAGTGATTATTCTTTCTTTCTTTAGGTCAAAACCTGGGAAATTTTTTACGAATTGCCAAAGCATGCCCTCTTCTTTGAATTTTGAAAGTTGTGGCCAAGCGGGTATGTCAAAGGTGAAGGCAACCTCTAAAGCCTTTTCTAAATCTTCATAGGGCAAACTTCCAATGTGGGTTGTTTTTAGGGATAAATCAAGGGATTTCACAAAGCCCTCCTAAGGTAGAATTGGTTGGTTCACAGAGATTGTTGTTAATAGTGCTGTTTCTCTTTAGAAGTTTATTAGCAATTTCCTCGTAGGAGGTAGTAATTATTGTTGCGGTTTCACTTTTCTCAATTAAAAGAGGCACACTTTTTAGATTTAGAACGCGAAAAAGAGGATAGACCTTGTAGAAGGGGATTTTTTCAATCTCCTGAGAAGGCCTTTTAGACATAAGCTCAATGCAGCGAGGGCAATCTTCGGCATAAATGAGATAGGCTCTATCATTGGAAAGATTAATTTTAGCTTCTGTAGTAAGATAAAAACTGACAATTAAACCTAAAAGAGCACCCAAAAGTTGGCTAATTATAGAAGAAAGCTTAAAGGTATTGCCTTTTAGGGTTAAGAAAAAGAAAAAGGAAATGGCAAAAATTATAGAGGCGACAAGTATGCAAAAAAGACAAAATCTTTCATAATCCAAATATTGTCTGAGAAAAAAGATTCCTTCTGAAGCAAGCCCTCCTGATAATAAAAAAAAGATTATGTTTAGAAAAAAGCTTCCTTGAGTTTTGCTATAAAGAAAGATAAATACGAGAAGGAGGAGAAAATAAGCAATTCCTATGAGAAGAAAAGTATTTTTTGAAAAAAGGGCAAAGAGTGAGACTATTTCACAGCCCTTTTCAGGACATAGGGTTTTTCCGAAGAGATTTAATATATACTCTGCTGAGATAAGAAAAAGACCAAGAAAAAGAAAAATATAGAGAAGATAGTTTATGGTTTTTGTTTTTTTTGCGGTCATTTTATAGGAACGTGCATTTAATTTTTGAATTATACACCTCTTTCCTCAAAATAAAACCTCCCTCCATCCCGTTGAAATCTCTGTTGCCGTAAGAGTATAAATAAATTCCCCTTCGCCAGATGACCCTGCGTGATGAACAAGGTCTATCTCAAGATAACCTGGCTCCTGAGGAAACAACCCCATTTTGAAGAGATTATTTTTGAGGAAAGGCGAGGTATTGTTTTTAACAAAAAATGGGTTAAAATGTAGCTTTTAATAAAATTAAGCTAAAGGGGTGTTTTTATGCCAAAAATGAAGACCAACAGAAGTGCAGCCAAAAGATTTAAAGTAACTGCTACGGGTAAGATTTTACATAAAAAAACAGGGAAAAGGCATTTACTAAGAAAGAAAAGTGCTAAGGCAAAAAGAGCTTTAGGGAAATACAAAGAGCTTTTTAAGGGTTATTATTCTCATATAGCTAAAGTGCTTGCTGATAAATTTTAAAGATTTTAATATAAATAGGAGGAAGATTTATGCCAAGGGCAAAAGGTGGTTTTAAAACAAGGAGAAGGCATAAGAAGCTCTTAAAGCTTACAAAGGGTTATTGGGGACAAAGAAAAAATGTTTTCAGGAGAGCTAAAGAAACTTTAGAGAGAGCATTGGTTTATGCTTATAGAGACCGTAGGCAAAGAAAGAGAGACTTTAGAAGGCTTTGGCAAGTAAGAATTAATGCAGCTTCAAGGCTACATGGCTTGAATTACAGCAAATTTATGGGAGGTTTAAAAAAGGCAGGTATTGCTCTTGATAGAAAAGTCTTAGCCTATTTAGCGGTAAATGAACCAGAAGCTTTTGGAAAACTTGCAGACCTTGCAAAAAGAGCCTGGCAGTAATGAAGACTGAAGACCTTTTAGCCTTAAAGGAAGGTGCTCTTAAAGAGTTAGAAGCCATAAAGGATCTCTCCGCACTTGATAGCTTTAGAATAAAATATTTAGGTAAAAAGGGAGAGATTACTCAAGCGTTAAAGCAGCTTAAAGATCTTCCTTTAGAGGAAAAAAAAAGACTTGGAGCTCAATTAAACGAACTTAAAGCTTATATAGAAGAGGTTTTAGCAGTAAAAAAAAGGGCACTTCTCTTAGCAGAAGAAGACAAAGAAAGTTCCCTTGACCTTACCCTTCCCGGAAGAAAGCCTCCTCAAGGGGCTTTGCATCCTCTAACACAGGTTATAGATGAAATATGTGAGATTTTTTTAAGGCTTGGCTTTGAGATGGTAGCAGGACCTGAGGTTGAAAATGATTATTACAATTTTTCCGCCCTAAATATTCCTCCCTGGCATCCTGCAAGGGATATGCAAGCGACTTTTTATCTTAAAAATGGAGCTCTTCTTAGAACTCACACCTCTCCCATGCAGATACGCGCCATGCTTGAGAGAACACCTCCTTTAAGAATTATTGCACCAGGGAAGGTCTACCGCTGTGATGCGGATATAAGACATTCTCCCATGTTCCATCAGGTTGAGGGGCTAATGGTAGATGATAGAGTCAGTTTCTCTGATTTGAAAGGAATACTTAGCTATTTTGCCAGAGAAATTTTTGGGGAAAAGATAAAACTTCGTTTTAGACCAAGTTTTTTCCCTTTCACTGAGCCAAGCTTAGAGATGGATATTAGTTGTGTTATCTGTGATGGTGTAGGCTGTAGAGTCTGTAGTCATACTGGTTGGCTTGAAATATTAGGGGCTGGGATGGTTCATCCAGAGGTGCTAAAGGCAGTTAACTATGATACCTCTAAATGGCAAGGGTTTGCTTTTGGTTTAGGCGTTGAAAGAATTGCTATGATTAAGTTTCAAATTGATGATATAAGGCTATTCTTTGAAAATCACCTTTATTTTTTGGAATCCTTTAAGTAGGAGAATTTATGAAGGTTCCCCTTTCATGGCTTTCAGAGTTTATTGAACTTAAAAAAGCAACTGAAGAAATTGTAGAAATACTGACCAATTTTGGACACGAGGTAGAAGAGATATATGATCCCTATAAAAAATTAGGTGAAATTGTTACAGTAAAAGTTTTAGAAGTTAATCAGCCAGAAGATTTGCAAGAAGTGGTTCTTTGTAAGGTTACTGATGGAAAAGAGAATTTTTTTGTGCTTACCAGAGAAAAGGCTCAAGTAAAACCCAACTGTGTTTTAGCCTTAGCTAAGCCCGGAAGTTTAACTTTTACCCATCAAAAGGTGGAAGAAAAAGTTATAAAGAGATATAAATCTCAGGGAATGTTTTTATCTCCCTTTGAAGCAGGTGTCTCTGAAGAAAAGGATAAACTTTTATTTTTTAAAGAGGATGAAAAGATTGGGATTTCCATCTATGAAGCTTTGGGCATTTCTGAGCCAGTGCTTGAGATAGCTATAACTCCTAACCGAGGCGACCTATTATCAATTTTGGGTATAGCGAGAGAATTAAACTTAATTTGCGGATGGGAAATAAAGCCCTTTAATTTTTCTCCAGAGCTCTTGGAGGGCATTCCTTTTTCAGGAAAGATTAGGATTGAAGATGAAGATGGCTGTTTTCGCTATGCAGGGAGGCTTTTTAATGGAGTTGAGGTAAAAGAAAGTCCTTTTTCCCTCTTAAAGAAGCTCTTTTTAGTGGGGATAAGACCAATTAATAATATAGTTGACATTACAAATTATGTTCTTATAGAAATGGGACAACCTCTTCATGCCTTTGATTGGAGTAA
Source organism: Caldimicrobium sp. (assembly GCA_046291435.1). GTDB lineage: Bacteria > Desulfobacterota > Thermodesulfobacteria > Thermodesulfobacteriales > Thermodesulfobacteriaceae > Caldimicrobium. Next base: position 5,469 of record JBKBTC010000005.1, read on the forward strand.
AATTGAAGGTAAGGAAATTATCATCCGTAGAGCAAAACCACGGGAAACTCTATTGATGTTAGATGGGGTTGAAAGAACTCTAAATGAAGAAGATTTGGTAATTGCTGATAAAAATAAGGCACTTGTGCTTGCAGGTATTATGGGAGGTGAAGAGTCTGGAGTTGCTGAGAAAACTACTGAGGTATTTCTTGAGTCTGCCTGGTTTAATCCTAAAGGCATAAGGTTTTCTTCCCAGAGGCACAAAATAACCACTGAAAGTAGTTATCGCTTTGAGAGAAAAATTGACCCTTCAGGGGTTATTACAGGAATACTTAGAGCTACCGAGTTAATCCTAAAAATAGCTAAACCAAAGGAATTTTCCGTAATTGCTGACCCTTATCCAAAACCTTATAAAGCTCCTGCCATTGAAATTACTCCCCAAAGGATTTATAAAATTCTTGGTTTTACTTTGGAAAAAGATTTTATAGAAAATACCTTGAGAAAGCTTGGAACCTTAGAGATAGATGGAGAAAGTTTTAAAGTTATCCCTCACAGTTTTCGCCAAGACCTTCTTATACCTGAAGATCTTGTAGAAGAATTAGCAAGGCTCTATGGATATGATAAAATCCCTGCCACTATGCCCTTTGCAACTCTCACAGCCTCTCCTCTAAATGAAGAAATAAGTTTTATAAAAAATTTAAAAACTAAGCTTTACGGGATGGGGTTTTTTGAAGTTATAACTTATAGTTTTATTAATCCTGAAGTTTTGAAAAAACTTAATTTAGACCTTGAGGATAAGAGACTAAAGCCTTTGGAGCTCTCAAATCCTATTTCCTCTTTTTTATCTGTTATGAGAACTACTCTAATTCCTGGCTTGTTAGAATGTGCTATGCATAATTCAGCCAGAGAAGTGGAAGATTTAGCTATCTTTGAAATTGGTAAAGTATTTTATCCTTCTGAAGAGTTAGCAGAGGAAAAGAATTATTTAGGAATACTTCTAAAAGGAAGTAAAAAAATGCTTCCTTGGGAAGGTTTTAGAAAAGAATATGATATATATGACTTAAAAGGGGTTTTAGAGGAGATCTTTTCAGCCTTTAGATTAGAAGTAGAAATTAGACCCTATTCCACTGAACCCTTTTTAAAAAGAGGATCTTCTTTTGATTTGTTTTTATCCTCAGAAAAAATTGGTTATGCCGGTGAGATAAAAAATTTAATTTTAGAAGAGTTAGATTTGAAAGGGAAAGTTTTTGTGGCAGAACTTGACCTTTTCCGCCTTTTACCTCATACTATTCATAAAGAAAAAAGAATAAAGGTTAAAAAACCTCCCAAATTCCCCTCTACTTTTAGAGATGTAAGTATGATTATGGATAAAAATATTACATTTAAAGCTATCACTGAGTATATTAAAAATATGCATATACCCTATTTAGAGAAAATAGAATTAATAGCTTTATATGAAGGTCCACCTATTCCTGAAGATAAAAAGAGCCTTACCTTAAGGTTTTATTATAGAGGTGAAGATAGAACCCTTTTAGTAGAAGAGGTAAATGCTATTCAAGAAGAAATTGCTCAAAATCTTTTTGCCTACTTTAAGGCAAAACCCAGGTAAATGAAAAAACTAACCAAAAAAGAAATAATTGAGGAACTTCATCTTCAAACAGGATTATCCAAACGGCTTCTTTTACAAATCGTTGATGCCCTAATTGAGGAAATTAAAGTTGTCCTTGATTTAGAAGAAGAAGTAAAAATAACAGGTTTTGGAACTTTTAAAACTGTTCAAGGCAAACAAAGATTGGGAAGAATAATTAAAACAGGGGAGGAAGTAATCATTCCTCCAATGCGGAAGATTAGTTTTCATTTGTCACCTACATTTAGATTAGAGCTTCATAATGAAAAAGGAAAAAAATAAAGAATATGAACCACTTTTTATTCCTCTGAAAGAAGTATGTAAAATTCTAAGTATTAAGCCCCATGTATTAGATTATTGGATTAAGCGGATACCAGAGGTCAAGCCTGTAAAGATCGGTAAAAGAAAATTTTTCAAAAAAGAACAGATGGAACTTCTCACCCAAATTAAAAAACTTTTAGAAGAAGGATACTCTTTAGAGGGAATAAGGAGAAAGCTT
>JBKBTC010000005.1:7671-25641 GCA_046291435.1 Caldimicrobium sp.
TTTTTCTTATGCTCCTCTTTTTCCAGAATTGAAACTTCCTTCAAAGAGAGAAAAGGTACTTTCTTTTAAGAATGCTGGCAAAGAGGAAAACTTAAGAGGGATATTAGAAGAAATTTTGAAGGAATTGAAAGATATCTATCAATGGTTAAATAATAAGTAGAGTAAAGTATGGGGGTTGCAAAGGCAATAAGCGAGGAGGAGTGCCCGAGTGGACGAAGGGGGCCGACTCGAAATCGGCTGAAGAGGTGCATACCTCTTCCGGGGGTTCGAATCCCTCCCCCTCCGCTCATCTTTTTAATAAAGTTAAACTATGTTTGATTTCTTTTCAAAAAAAACCTCTTCTACCGCAGATAATACAGATACCATAGAACCAAAAAAAAGAAGTCTCTTTGATAAATTCAAAGAAGGACTCTCTAAAACCAAAGAACGCTTCTCCTCTCTTTTGGGAGAAGTTTTTGAGGTGGATAGACTTTTAGACCTTGCTACCCTTGAGGAAATTGAAGAAAAATTTATTTTATCAGACCTTGGGGTTGAGACTACTACTTTCTTACTTCAGCCCTTCAAAGAAAAACTTTTAAAAGGGGAACCCCTTTCTTCAAAGGAATTTAAAAATGCACTCAAATCCGCTCTATTAGACCTCTTTGTTGATTACCCTAAGAATTTTCCACCTTTAGGACGACCAGCGGTGCTCTTTTTTTTAGGGGTAAATGGAGTAGGCAAAACAACTACTATAGCTAAATTAGCTTATAAATTCAAAGAAGAAGGCTTTTCAGCTCTTTTAATTGCTGGAGATACTTTTAGAGCTGCTGCTATAGATCAACTTAAGTCCTGGGGGGAAAGAATAGGGGTTCCAGTTTCTGCTCAAAGAGAAGGAGCAGATCCCTCTTCTGTTATTTATCAAGGTTTAGAAAAAGCCCTAAAAGATAAGGTTGATTTGACTTTAATTGACACAGCTGGAAGGCTACATACTAAATACAATCTAATAGAGGAACTAAAAAAAATGCATAAAGTTATGGATAAATTGGTTCATAAGGAAAATAGAGTAAACCTTTTAATATTAGACGCAACAACCGGTCAAAATGCCATCTCTCAAGTGGAACACTTTTCAAAGGCTATTCCTATCGACGCACTTATTATTACAAAAATGGATGGAACTGCCAAAGGGGGAATTGCAGTAGCGCTTTCACAAAAATTCAAATTACCCATTCTTTTTATGGGTTTAGGAGAGAAACCTGAAGATCTTGTACCCTTTGATAAAGTAGCCTTTGTTAAAGCCATCTTACCTGATTAATCTTATGGAAGAGAAGATAAAAGCCCTTTTACTCCTTGGTCCAACAGGTGCTGGAAAAACTCCGTTGGGAGAAGTGCTTGAAAAGAGAGGTTTTCTTAATAAAAAAACCCATCATTTTGATTTTGGTGCCACCTTAAGAAAAATAACCTCTGAAGATATACCTTTTTCACCTAAGGAGAAAACCCTTATTCAAAGCATCTTAAAAGAAGGGCGACTTTTAAAAGAAGAAGAATTTTACTTGGCTGAAAAAATTCTCAGAAGTTATTTATCTTATAAACAATATCAACCTGATGATTGGTTAGTTTTAAATGGACTACCAAGAAATCTTTTCCAAGCCAAACAATTAGAAAAGCTAATTAATGTTAGCTTTGTAGTTAACCTAAATATAGAATTGCACACTTTAAAAGTAAGACTCTACCTTGACCCCGCTGGTGATAGAAAAAATAGAGAGGACGATTTAGATCAGTTAGTGGAATACAAATTATCTTGGTTTAAAAGGGAAACTTTACCTCTTCTTGATTATTACCAAAGGAGGGCACATATTATTCATCTTCAAGTCGGGGAAAGAGATTCTGGAGAAGATTTATACGTTAAACTTTGTCACCTTTTAAAGAGGTAAGTGAATGCTTTGGGCTATATTTTTAGTTGGGGTTGGAGGAGCCTTTGGATCTATTTTTAGATTCTTAATTAGCTTTTTTATGGTAAAATATGTCTCTTCCTCCTTCCCCTGCGGAACTCTTATGGTAAATCTCATTGGTTCTTTTTTTATTACTTTTCTCTCTGAAATCTTTATCTCTACTTCTATAGATCCTAATTATCGCTATCTATTAATTATAGGCTTTTTAGGAGGATTTACTACTCTATCCTCAGTTACTTTAGATACCTTTACTCTCTTTAAAAATGGTTATCTTTTCTTAGCATTCCTAAATATGATGTTTAACTCTATTTTAACTTTATTCTCAGGTTTTTTAGGTTTTGTCCTTGCAAAATTTTTACTTTTTAGAGGTGTATAATTATGGAGCTTTATAATCAACCAGGAATTATTTTAAGAATTTACTTAAGGGAAGAAGATAAATACGAGAGGGTGCCTCTTTATAGAAAAATATTAGATTTAGCGAAAGAAAATGGCTTAGCAGGGGCAACGGTTTTTAGAGCTATAATGGGCTATGGTCCCTCTAAAGAAATTAGAAAAATATCCTTTGCCGACTTATCTGCTAATCTTCCTATCTTAATTGAATTTATAGACACTGAAGCAAAAATTAAAGCCTTTTTAGAGAAAATTAATGGTCTAATTAAACATGGACTTATTACCATACAACCTATCTATACTGTCAAAAATTTACCTTAATCCTTTCATCTTCCTCACAGGCTAAAGACCCGCGATATTATGTTAGTTAATGGTTGTAAAAGGCTCTAAAAATTTATGTTCAAATTATAGACAATTTTGAACATAAATTTAAACAGGCTTTTATAATTACTTTGAAAGAATTTTTTGAGTTTGTAATGCCTTGCCCTTCTTAATTTAAAAAAACTTTGTTTAAATTTAAGGACATAATTTTCTTTTGACTTTTAACATTTATTAATTAAAATAGAAAAAACAAATGAAAAGTAGAATTGTTCAACTATTCAAAAGAGATTATTTGGATCTTGAAGAACTTCTTTTAGAAAAACGAAAAATTGCTGAGGAACTTTATGAGCATTGGAAAGATCATTTTTTAAAACAGAAAGACTTTAATAATCTGTTAAGAAAATATGAGGCTTCTATCCATACCTCAAATCATCTTATGCAAACCATTAAAAGTTTTGAAGAATGCTATATTTGTTCTGTAATTGAAACTAAAGGATGCTGTAAGGCAGGATTAGAAAATGAAGTAACCGTAAATATTTTTTTAATTAATCTTTTTTTAGAAAAAGAGATACCATCAGGGAGAGAGGTTAAAGGTAGATGTTTTTTCGTTGGAAATAATGGCTGCAAACTCTTTGCAAGACCTTATTTGTGTAGAGAATTTTTCTGTAAAAGACTTACGCAAAAATTTACCCTGGAAGAGTTTAAAGAGCTCTCCCAAGCAATCGCCCAAGAATTAACTTTACTTTACGCACTATGCGATTATATTAAGAAAGAAATAAATTTTTTAATTGGAGAATTTGTATACGAATTGGATGTTACAGGATACAGCTAATTTATTGAATTGGAGGGGTATTATGCAGATTATCCATATAATAATTTTTTCTTTTATTCTCTTTTTAACAGGATGTGCCAAAAAAGAGGTTCCACCCCTTGTAGACCATCCAAAAGAAGGCATCCCAAAGGTTGAGAAAAAACCAGAAGTTGTAACACCAAAGAACGAAGAAAGTAAAGAGTTGGCACAAATTTTAGGAGAAGAAAAAAAGGGCATTGAAACCATAAAAGAAGATAGAGAGCATTGGAAATTATATGGACGTTCAACACCACCACTTTATGCTGTCTTTTTTGATTATGATGACTTTAACATTAGAGCAGACATGTGGGATAGAATAAGAGCAAATGTGAGATTTCTTTTAGAGAGACCTAATGTAGTAGTAGAGTTGCAGGGAAATTGTGATGAAAGAGGAACTAATGAATATAATTTTGCTTTAGGTATGAAAAGAGCCTTGGCAGTAAAAAATGTTTTAGTAAAGTTAGGTATTGATGAAAATAGAATACATGTTATTAGTTTTGGAGAAGAAAAGCCTCTATGTAAAGAAAGTGATGAATCCTGTTGGGCTATTAATAGAAGGGTAGATTTTGTGATAAAATAAGCTTGAAGTAAAAAAATTAAGGAGGAGCGAACATGCAAAAAAGAATCTTTTTAAGTTTAATGATCCTTTTTATTGCCCTCTCTGGAGCACAAGCACAAACTACAGGAGAACCTATAAAAATAGGAGTAATAGATATCAAACGAGTCATAAATACCTCAAAATATGGGCAAGAAGTAATGGAAAAACTGCAAAAGAAGTACGAAGAAATACAAGCTAAAATAGATGAAAGGGTGAAAGAACTTGAAGCTTTAAAAGAAGAGATAGAAAAAAAAGGGTCACTTTGGTCGCAAGAGGTAAGAGAAAAAAAACAAAGTGAATATCAAAGAAAACTTAGAGAATTAAGAACTTTTCAAGAGGACGCTCAATATGAGATGCAAGAATATGAAAGGAAACTTCTTGACCCAATTTTCAAAGAATTAGAGACCATTATTAAAAATTATGTAGAAAAAGAAAAATTTGACCTTATTATGGAAAAAAGTCAACCTGGTATATATTATGCTTCATCTAAAATAGACCTTTCGCCAACGATAGTAGACCTTTTTAATAAATATTACGAAGAGATAAAAGGTAAAACCACACAAAGTGCACCCAAAACAGAGCCCACGAAAACAAAAGAGCCAGCAAAAACTACCACACCAAAAAAATAATTTTGACAAAACCTGCCATCTATCTTATTGGGGATATAGGAGCAACTTTCTCAAGATTAGCACTTTTTAATTTAGATACTAAAAATATTTCTGAGGTAAAATTTTTTGAGAATCAAAAATTTTCCCATTTAGAAGAAATTATAGAAAAATTTCTCTTGGAAGAGCTTAAAAATTTTAAATCGCATCCAGAGGGGATAGTTCTTGGAGTTGCCGGACCTGTTTTAAAGAATAAAGTAAAAATAACCAATTTAGGCTGGGACATAGAGGCAAATTATTTAAAGAAAAAATTCAAGTTTAAAAGAGTAATTTTAAAAAACGACCTATATTTATTAGCAGGTGCCTTTGAGTTTTTAAAAAAGGATAACCTAAGAATTTTAAAAAAAGGGGCAGGAGGAAGAAAATATCCTAAAGCTTTTATTTCGATTGGAACAGGGCTTGGAATATCTTTTTTAATTTCCAAAAATCCTTTAAAAATAGCACCTTCAGAGGGTGGGCATAGCCCCCTTTCTTTTTGTGAGGAAAAATCCTTTTTAAATTTTTTAAAAGAGAGGAAGGCTGATTTGGTTTGGGAAGCGGTTCTTTCAGGTAGGGGGCTTGAAAACCTTTATGAGTATTATTTCGGAGAAAGAAAAAAAGCTGAAGAAATCTCAGAAGGAGCCAAAAAAGGTCTGGAAAAAGAGGTATTTATTATTAAAAAATTTTTCCAATTATTAGGAAAAAAATGTTATGAAGTAGCGGTAACCATAGAGCCCTTTGGGGGTATCTATTTAGCAGGGGGTGTCATAAAAGCTCTCATAGAATTTTTAGACAACGAGGAGATTAGTCAAATAATGCTAAATAACTTTTATTTTTCAGAACGACTGAGAAATTTATTAGAGCAAATTCCTATCTATGCCATATATCATCCTTTTCCAGCTCTTTTAGGAGCAATGACCATTCTCCGTAGCCTACTAAAGTAATTTTTCTAATGGTTTCATCTATATAATCTAAGGTAATTTCTAAATAGTCGTTTACAGGAATTTCATTTATTTTCTCTGCCCATTCTATTAGGAGAATGTGAGAAGAAAGAAATTCCCATATAGAAAGGTCATCAATGGAAGAGGGGTCAATTCTGTATAAATCTATGTGAAGTATTGGATATTTTCCTTCGTAGAAATTTAACAAAGTGAAGGTTGGACTGGTGATATATTGGTCTTGATTTACTTCTAAGCCTTCGCAGATTCCTTGTATGAGTGTAGTTTTACCAGAGCCTAAATCCCCGTAAAATAAAAGCAGATCTCCAGGTTTTAAAAATTGTGCCAGCCGATGACCGATTTTTTTTGTTTCTTCAGGAAATTTACTTATTATTTCCAGAGCTTACTTCTCCTTACCAAGAATTAATAGGAAAGAGTTTTTTTCATGAATAAATTCTTCTAAGGTTTGTATCAAATCATTTGTGGAAATATTTTGGATTTGATCTTGATATTTGGCTGAAAAATCCCAACCTAAACCTAAAACTTCATTTACAGCCATATCTTCAGCTTTAGCTAAATTACTTTGTAAGGACATTCTATATTTACCTAAAAGTCTATTTTTGGCTCTTTCCAGATCCCTTTCGGAAAATTTATCTTTTTTTAATTTTTCAATTACTTCAAAAAAACCAGAAATTGCCTCCGCTTTCTTTTCAGGAGCACAGGCTAAATAAAAAATTAAGGCAGAGCTTTTTGGATAAAAGAGAAGAAAAGAGGTAACAGCGTAAGCCAAGGATCTCTCATCTCTTAAAATTTTAAAAAGAGGACCATCCTGTCCTGAAAGGGCACTATTTAAAACCTCTAAAAGAGTCCTTTTTTCTGATAAAAGACCAGGTGCTCTAAAACCTAAAAGAATTTGGGTTTGAAAACTGTCTTTAGGCACTACTTTACTTGAGATTTGTGCTGGAGTTGGCTCTGGCTCATCATTAATGGGCATTTTACTTCCTTTCCATTGGGAAAGATGAGCTTTGAGGTATTTTTTTACTTCTTCACTATCAAAGTCTCCCACGATAACCAGTTTCCCTCTTTTAGGGTCTACAAACTTGTTATAAGCCCCTTTTAAAAGCTCACTATTGAAGGTGAGATAAAAATTCTTAGAACCTGCTAAGTTTAATCCATAAGGATGATTTGGATAAAAGGCTTTTAAAAATTCTTTAAGAGCTAAGGAGAAAGGCTGATCTTCCTGTTGATAGAGAAGAGAAAGAAGTTCTGGTCGAGCCTTTTCTATCTCTTCATCTTTGAAAGTGGGGTTTAAAAGTATTTCTATAAAAAGGTCAAGAATGGTAAAAAGATGAGGAGAAAGAGTTAGAGCCTTAAGCCCAAAGGTATTTCTTCCAGTAAAGCCCTGAATAGAAGCACCTAAGCCTTCAATTTTTTGTGAGAGCTCTTCAGCCTTATAATTTTTCGTGCCCCGTGTCCAAAGAAGGGTTAATGCCTGAAAAAGTCCATTTGTCCCTTCCTCTTCAACCCTTACACCTCCTGGGAAGGCAAGGGTAATTCCAACTGTTGGAACTTCCTTTCTTGGATATAGAATCACCTTAAGACCATTTTCTAACTCTAAAATTTCTGCAGATTTTTTGGGTGACCTTTCCTTTAAAAGCTCCTTTAAAACTTCTTCACCAAAGAGGGCTTTATCAGAGAGAAAAACTACCACTAATTTATCTTCTCTTAGCCATTTTTTAGCAACTTCTTGTATATCCTTAGGAGTTGCCTTTTCAATTTTTTCTTTATACCAAAGAATATCTTTATAAGAGTTTCTTAGAAGCTGAAAAGTTGCCATTTGTCTTGCAAGCCCTTCTGCTGTCTCTTGGGAGTAAATAAAGGTTGAGAGAACTCTATTTTTTGCCCTCTCTAAATCCTCAAGTGTTGGTCCAGATTCCTTTACTTCTCTTATTAGACGAAGGGTCTCTTCTAAAAGAGTTTTAAAATTTTTAGGGTCTGCTTTTCCGTATATTTCAAAAAGACCTGGTCCATCGGGAGTAAATGCTGAGGTAGATATGCTTTTTACTAATTCTTTTTCTCTTTTAAGTTTAAGAGAAAAGAGAGAGGATTCTCCACCTCCAAGTAGTTCTGCTAATAAATCTAAAAGGGGAGCATCATCACTATTAATGGATGAGGCAGGAAAAGAAAAGGCAAAGTAACTTTCTCTTACAGCTCTTTCAATCCATTTAAGAGTAGCTTTAGAAGTGTAGGGCTCTTTTGGAAAGGAAACCTTTTTTAATTGTCTTTGTGGTAAGGAGAAAAAATATTTTTCTAAAAGAGGGTCTACCTTTGCAAAATTAAGATCACCAGAAATAACTAATATCATATTTTCAGGAAGATAGAAATGATTCACAAAATAAAAAAGATCCTCTCTTTTAAGAGAGCGAACAGAAGCTTCATAGCCAATAATAGGTCTTTTATAGGGGTAGCGATGGTAAGAAGCTTTCATAAGCTCTTCAAAAAGAACGATCATAGGATTATCTAAACGCATTTTCATCTCTTCAACTACTACTTCTTTTTCTTTCTCCAGTTCTTGAGGATCAAAATAGGGACGAAATACCGCCTGTGAGAGCACTTCAAGAGCAGTTTCTAATATATTTTCTGGACCTACCACATAATAACAAGTTAAATCATAAGAAGTGAAGGCATTAATATAACCACCTTGTTCTTCAATCTTTCCTGCGACTTCACCAGTAGCTTGTCCCTCTCCCCCTTTAAAAATCATATGCTCAATCAAATGAGTGATTCCAGCAACCTCTTCCCATTCATACTTGCTTCCTACTTTTACACATAAATACACGGCTACAATTTTTTCTCCCTCCTTTGGAACTAAAAGTACCTTTAGCTTGGAGGGCAAGATTTTTTCTTGTACTCTATCTATAATTAGATTTTCTGCTGACAAGTCTTTAGTCATAAATAATCCTCCACAAAGAATGAAAATGATAAGAAGATAGTATAAAAAATTGAAACTCTTCGGGAAGGCAAAGCAAAAATGTGTTTTCATTTTAAGTAATTTAATCAAAATATAGCATATTTTTCTAAAGCGCCAACAACTTTAAAAAGACATAGTTTTAAAAGGGTGATACCTAAATGGGACAAGTAAACTTGAAGTAGGAGAATGTGACCTTTGAAAGGAGTAATAAAAGGTGAATAAAGCTGGGGGAGGAGGACTCGAACCTCCACTCGTGGATCCAGAGTCCACTGTCCTGCCAATTAGACGATCCCCCAAAGAGCTTTATAATAAAGATAACTATAATAAAAATCTTGTCAAGAGAGTGCGCTTTGCCCTGTGGTTCCTATTTTGAAATGTCACATTTATGGTGTTTGATTTTTTGGTAGCCGAAGTCTTTAGCCTGAGAGAGCGCAAGCTAAAACTTACGACTACCGAAAAACAGGGAAATTCAAAGGGGTTGGTATCCCCAGGCTTTAGCCTACGAGGGCGCAACCTAAAGGTTGTGGCTACCTAAACTTTGGGCAGTTCAAGTCAGTATCTGCAGGCGTTTGCTTTCGTAAAAATACAAACCTGGAGATTGCCTTGACATAGATGTATTTTCTGATATCTTCCTTAGTTAAGTAGACACTTACATATCAAGTTTAGAGGGAGGCATATGCCATCAAAAAAATATGCTTTTTTTATTCTTTTTGTTCTTTTATTACTTTTATTAGGAATTTTTGTATATTTTATTTGGAAATGGAAAACTTATGTAATGACAGATGCAGTTTTTGTTCAAGCCGATAGATTAGTTTTTCTTAGTTTCCCAAAGGTAAATGGGAGGATAATTAAGCTAACAAAAAAAGAAGGTGATAAGGTATTGGAAGGAGAGATCTTAGCAGAAATTGAGCCTTTAGATTATTTAGCGAGAGTGAGAAATTTAGAAGAAGAGATAAAAAGGATTTCCTCAGAAATAGATACTATTTCCCTTTCTAAGGAGAAGCTTGGAAGAGATATTCTTTTACGGACAGAGCAACTTGAAAGAGAAATTAATCAATTAGAAGAGCAAAAGAGGGCTCAAATAGAAAAAATAGAAGCGTTAAAGACAAGATTAGCTTTTATTAAAAAAGATCGGAAAAGAGTTGAAGCTTTATATAAAGAGGGTTTAGTTGCACTGCAAAGTCTGGAATTAAAGGAGACCGAGGAAAAGGAGCTTTTACATCAAATTAAAGGAGAAGAAGCGAACCTTAAGTCCTTGAATGAAAAATTAAGAGCTTTGCAAAAAGAACTCGATTTAGTTCAGAATCAAAGAGTAACGCTAAAAGAATTAGAGTCTAAAAGGAAAGCTTTATTTTATCAAACTAAAGCACTGGAAGAACAAAAAGAAGAAGCAAAGCTTTATTTTTCCTACACTCAGCTTAAAAGTCCTATTTCAGGATTTATTGCAAAGAAATTTAAAAGCGAAGGAGATGTAATAGCTCCTGGAGAGCCTGTCTATTCTATTGTTGACCCAGAAAGTTTTTACATTTTGGTCTTGCTTGAGGAGACTAAGCTTCACGGGGTAAAAAAAGGGGCACCTGTAAAAATTAAATTAGATGCCTACCCTGATAAAGAGTGGAGGGGAGAAGTAGAGGAAATTCTACCGGCAACTGCTGCTACCTTTGCCTTAGTGCCAAGAGATATTTCCGCTGGGGAATTTACAAAACTTGCCCAAAGAGTTCCTATTAAAATAAAAATCATCGCCGGAGATAAATCTATTTTAAGAGTAGGATTAGGCGGAGAAGTAGAGATTAAAAGAATAAAATAATGGAAACTAAAGAATTTTATCAAAAAATTACCCCTTTTGAGCGCCTTTTAAATACCTTTGTGGTAATGATTGGCTTTTTTATGGCTATTTTAGATACCACCATCGTAGACATAGTAGTTCCTAAGATGATGGGTCCTCTCTCAACTGACCTCTATGGAATACAATGGGTAATAACAAGTTATATGATAGCTGCAGCCACTGCCCTTTTTTTAACGGAGCATTTAGCAAGATTTTTTGGCTATTCTTATATTTTTCTTTTTGGCTTATTTACTTTTACCTTGTCAAGTTTTTTTTGCGGATTAGCTCAAAATTTGCCTCAGATGGTTTTTTTTCGTGTAATACAAGGTGTTGGCGAAGCTTTCATTGCAGCCTCATCTCAAACTATTTTAATTTCTCTATATCCTCCGGAAAAAAGGGGTCTTGCTATGGGCATTTTTGGTTTAGGAGTAAGTTTTGCTCCTGCCCTTGGACCAGTCTTAGGAGGACTTTTAACAGAACATTTTAATTGGCGATGGATTTTTTTTATAAATGTTCCCATAGGCTTTATAAATCTTATATTAGGATTACTCTTTCTACCTAAGGAGCTTGGGCGGACAAAAATATTTAGATTTAATTTTTTGAGCTACTTCTTTATTGTCTCTGCCACGCTTTCTCTTCTTATTATGCTCTCTAAAGGGCAACAGTTAGGTTGGTTCCAATCTCAACTTATTGGGACCCTTCTTTTCATAAGCTTAATTAGCTTCGTTTTCTATTTTCTAAGCGAAATGTTCTCAAAACACCCTTTAGTTAACTTGTCAATTTATAAAATACCTGAATTTGGCTTTCCTATGGGGATGCATTTTTTTACCTTAGGATTTGGTCTTTATCAAATTTTTTACCTCCTGCCCTTATATTATGAAAATTTAAAGGGGTTAACCACCTTTCAAGCAGGGCTTCATATTTTGACCTTTGCTATTTTCATAGGCTCCTTTAGTATTATTTCAGGGTATCTTTCAGATAAGATATCGCCTATAAAAATACTGCTTTTTAGTTCCTGTCTTTTTTTAATAACTTCTTTTTATCTCATTCCTAAGCTTAATTATTACACACCTGTCTGGCAAGCTACATTTCTTACGATACCTCTTGGCATTTCTATGGGCACTTTTTTTGCGCCACTAACTGCCCTATCTCTGAGAAAATTGGGACCTTTAACGGGCTTAGGAGTTGTGCTTATGCATTATCAAAGATTTGTTGGAGGATCCTTTGGAACAGTTCTTGCTACTAATCACTTAGAGTATAATACCCAGAAAAATTTTCTGCGTCTCACAGAACTACAAAATTATCCCGTAATTGAAAACTTTTTGTCCTCAAGGACATTTTTAGCTGAAAAGTTTTATTCTACAGATATAGCAGTGAAAAAAACAGAGGCACTTTTTTATAAAGTGCAGTATCTTCATGCCTTGAGTTGGAGTTTTCAAGAAACTTTTAGAGCAGTTTCTTTTTGGGGATTAATTGGTATTTGCTTTTTACTGGCTTATATTTTTTACAGGAAGCTTAGTGAGCACCTTTTAAGAATTTATAGGCATGTTCGTAAATTTTTATAGCACAGTATTCACCGCACATAGTGCAAGCTTTGCTTCTGGAAACTCCTCCTTCAAGCCTATACTTTCTTGACTTGTCAGGATCTATTGAAAGTTCTATCTGTTTTTCCCAGTCAAGTGCTGCTCTTGCTTTTGCCATTTCCAAATCCCATTCCCAAGCACCTTTAACACCCTTTACTAAATCTGCTATATGGGCGGCAATTTTTGAGGCAATAAGACCTTCTTTTACATCTTCTAAGGTAGGGAGGCGAAGATGTTCCGCAGGGGTTAAATAACAGAGAAAATCAGCCCCAGAAGCTCCTGCGATAGCACCACCTATGGCTCCTACGAGATGATCATAGCCTGGAGCTATATCCGTAGGTAGAGGTCCAAGTACATAAAATGGTGCATTATGACAAAGTTGCTTCTGTAGTTTCATATTTGCTTCAATTTGATTGAGAGGAACATGCCCAGGACCTTCTATCATCACTTGGACCCCCTTCTCCCATGCCCGAAGTGTAAGTTCACCAAGAGTAATTAGCTCCTGAATTTGTGGTCCATCTGTAGCATCTGCAATACACCCTGGACGAAGACCATCCCCTAAGGAAAGGGTTATATCATAAGTTGCTGCAAGGTCCAGCAACTCATCAAAATACTCATAAAGAGGATTTTCTTTCCCGTTGTAAACCATCCATTCAATAATAAAAGATCCGCCCCTTGAAACTACTCCCAAAATTCTTTCTTTATTTTTTAATCTCTCTAAGGCAGTTTTAGTAATTCCACAATGTACTGTCATGAAATCTATGCCGTCTTCCGCTTGTCTATGTAGCACATCAAAAATTTCTGAAACTGTCATAGCTACAATAGATTTGTGATGTTTTTCTACTGCTTCAATGGCTACCTGATAAATAGGAACTGTGCCTAAGGGAACAGGACATTTCTCTCGGATCATTTTTCTTATTTCATCTATCGGTCCTCCTGTTGAAAGATCCATAACCGTGTCTGTTCCATATTTTAGTGCTAATTCCAATTTGGTTATTTCTTCTTCAACCTCAGGTCTATCTTTAGATGTACCAATATTCACATTTACCTTGGTTTTTAAACCCTTACCAATGGCACAAGGATTAGTTACAGGGGATTTTTTATTTTTGCATAAGACGATCTCTCCTTTGGCTATCCCAGCACGAATAAACTCTGGAGAGACCCCCTCCTTCTCAGCACATATCTCCATCTCTTTAGTAATTATTCCCTTTTCTGCTAATTTTTTAATAGTTTCCATCATAAACTCCGAGGTACAGTTTTTATTAAAATTGTAAAGCATCTATAAAATTATTTCAGATTATGAGAAATTTGGCACAAAATGAAAACCAGGTAGCCGCAACCTTTAGGTTGCGTTGATTTACCATTAAATTTTTTGCAGCCTATAGCCTGCAACTACCTAAAACAATACAATGTGCTTTTTTTAAAACATTATAAATGCGACATACCGATATATGCCTTTTAGAGAGTGGAAAATATTGTATAATTCAGAGGTATGTTAAAGGTAGAAATTGCTAATTTATTAATTGCTCTGAGTTTGGCTATACCAATTACATATCTATTATACAGACTACATTTTCCTACGCTTGTTGGCTTTATCCTAACGGGGCTAATCATTGGTCCCTCTGCCTTATCTCTTATAAAGGAATTTCAAACCTTGGAAAGCTTAGCAGAAATTGGCATAATTTTTCTTATGTTTTTATTAGGTTTAGAATTCACCCTAAAGAAATTCATAAGCTATAAAAAAGAAGTTTTCCTTGCAGGTTTTCTACAGGTAATTCTCACTACTATCTCTATGACGATTATTTCCTCAAGTTTATTATCTGTAGGAGCAGCAAAGGGTATTTTTTATGGAATCCTTATAGCCTTCAGTAGTACCGCAGTGGTTTTGAAGATCCTCTTAGAGAGGGGAGAACTAAATACCCCTTACGGAAGATACATTTTCGGGATTTTAATTTTTCAGGATCTTTCTGTCATAGTGGTTATGTTAGCCTTACCTATGCTAAGTGCACAAAGCTTTTCTTTTTCAGTAATAGGCATAACCTTATTAAAATCGCTTATCCTTTTAAGTTTAATTTTTTTTATTGGAATAAAAATAATTCCCATATTATTCTATCAAATTGCTAAGACAAGGATTAGAGAGCTTTTTCTTATAAGTATTTTTGTGATTTCCTTAGGATTGGCGTTTTTTAGTTATAAGTTAGGGCTTTCCATGGCCTTAGGAGCTTTTGTGGCAGGAATGATCATTTCAGAATCCGAGCTTGTCTATCAAACTATGGCAGAAGTAAAGCCTTTTAAAGATTTTTTCTTAGCTTTCTTTTTTATCGTTATAGGAGCCCTTTTTAATTATCAAATGCTTTTTGACCACTTTTTGATGGTCTTAGCAGGATTTGCTTTAGTCTTATTAGTTAAATTTGCGGTGGTCTTAGTGGTTGTCCTTCTTATTAGTAAACACCTAAGAAATGCCTTCCTATCTGGATTATACCTTTTTCAAATAGGAGAATTTTCTTTTGTGTTAGCTTTAGAGGGAAAGAAATTTAATCTAATGCCAGATCACTTTTATCAAATCTTTATTGCTATTTCTATTCTTACTTTACTTTTTACCCCCTTTTTAATCTCACTTGCTTATCGCTTTGCAGATGCATTACTCCTGAAAGTTTCTCCAGAAAAATTTGCTTTAATTTCAAGGAGAAGAAAAGAGGAGGATGTATTTAAAGTAAATACACTTGTGGTTGGATTTGGCGTTTGCGGAAGAAATGTAGCCTTAGGTTTAAAACTATTAAAAATTCCCTACATAGTATTAGAAATAAATCCCTCTACAGTAAGACACTATAGAAAAAAGAAGGAGCCTATATATTTTGGAGATGCTTCTCATCCTGAGATTTTAAAAAAGTTTGGTATAGAAAAAGCAAAAGTTTTAGTAGTTGCTATAGGGGATTCTTTTGCTGCAAGAAGGATTATAAAAGTAGCAAAAACATTAAATCCTCATATCTATATCATTGCAAGGAGTCAATTTGTGGCAGAAATTGAAGAACTTTTAGAATTAGGAGCAGATGAAGTTATTTCTGAAGAATTTGAAGCATCCCTTGAACTTTTTGTAAAGGTCTTAGAATATCATCAAGTGCCTAAAAACGAGATTAACCATTTAGTAGAACAACTAAGAAGCGAGCATTATGAGGCTTTAAGAAAAGAAGACTTAAGTAAGCTTGCACAGACCATTCCAGAGGAATGGTGGAAACTTTTTAAAGTTCAAACCTTTATGATAAAGGAAAAAAGTCCATTAATAGGATTAACCTTGGGTAATTTAAACTTAAGAGCTAAAACAGGTGCTACGGCTATAGCTATTCAACGAAGGGATTCCCTTATTCCTAATCCTTCAGGAGAAACAGTATTACAAGAGGGAGATATAATTATGCTTATAGGGGATGAAAAGAGTATAAATAAAGCTATACACTATTTAAAAGACCCTCTTGAGGCTTTGTATTAATATGGGGCAAAAGATAATTAAGCCGAGGATAGTTCTAAGTCAATGCTTCTCTAAAGCAGTGCGTTACGATGGAGGAAGAATTTGGGATGATTTTATTGAAAAATTGAAGAAATATGTAGAGGTGATTGAAGTATGCCCTGAGGTTGGAATGGGACTTGGAATTCCAAGAGAAAGATTAGTTGTGATGCAAAGAGGTGAAAATAAAATTCTTTTTCAACCAGATACTGGAAGGGACTATACTGAGGACATCAAGAGGTTTTCTCAAGCTTTTGTTAAAAAGCTTCCAGAGGTGGATGGCTTTATTCTTAAGGCTAAATCTCCCTCCTGTGGAGTTGGATCAACAAAGCTCTATATAGAAGGAGTAGTTGCTAAAAAAACTTATGGTTTATTTTCTGCCTTTATAAAAGAGACTTACCCTTTTTTGCCCTTAGAAGATGAGGGGAGGCTTAGGGATTCTGAACTAAGAGACCACTTTTTAACAAGAATATTTGCCTTGGCAGAAGTAAGAAACCTTTCAGAAGACCAAAAGGCACTTATTGAGTTTCATACAAGATATAAGTATCTTTTGCTGACATACAATCAAAAGGTTGTAAGGGAATTAGGAAGAATCGTTGCCCGATCTTACCTTCCTTTAAAAGAAAAAATAGAATTATACAAAAGGGAATTTTATAAGGCTTTTTTAAAAAAGCCCTCTCTGAAGAAACACATAAATACCCTTTTACATTTGGTAGGACCCTTTTCAGAAAAGATCAATACCAAGGAACGGAGACATTTGCATAAATTAATAAGGCAATTTGGAGAAGGGTTAATATCTTTAAAGGTTTTAAGGGAGATATTGAAGATTTTTGCTTATAGGTTTGAGAATGTCTATTTGCTCTCTCAAAAATATTTAGAGCCTTATCCTGAGGAATTAGAAATTAATAAGATGTAATTTTCTCAAATTAAGCGCTTTTGGAAAAAGCGTATATACGAAGATTTTTTGTAGATTCTTTTGCGCAGGCTAAAGCCTGCGGCTACCAATGAAAACAGATATGATATTTTAAAATAGGAATTAACAGCAACATTTTTAAATAGGAACTACAAAGGAACCTCAAGTTATTGACAATAGATTGAATCAAAACTAAAATTATAGAGATCTTTTAATAGATTAAAAAAAGAGGAGAGGATATGAGGAAATTAATTATTTTATTGATGGGTATTTTTCTATTATTTTCTTGTAAAGGGAAGGAGGAGGTTCCAAAAGGAACTGGGAAGATAATAAATGGAGCAGGAGCAACTTTTCCTTATCCACTCTATTCTGCTTGGGCAAATGATTATTATAAGGAAACAGGGATAAAGATTAATTATCAATCTATTGGATCAGGTGGAGGGATAAGACAAATCACCGAAAGAACTGTAGATTTTGGGGCAAGTGATATGCCTTTAAAACCTGAAGAAATCAAAGAAAAAAACCTTTTACAATTTCCAGCAGTAATAGGTGGTGTAGTTCTTGCAATTAATGTTCCTGAAATAGGAGAGGAGAAAATAGTTTTAGATGGAGCGACTACACCAGTTTATCATTCCGATGGTTCCGGGACAACGGCAATTTTTACACATTATTTAGCGGATGTATGCCCAAAATGGGCAAAAGAAGTGGGATTTGGAACTTCGGTTAATTTCAAAGCAGGAATTGGAGCAAAGGGAAATGAAGGTGTTGCCAATTATGTGAAGAGAACGCCCTATAGTATTGGCTATGTAGAATTTGCCTATGCTGTACAAAATAAATTGCAAGTAACCCTTATGAAAAATAGTAAAGGGCAAATTGTTTCTCCCTCTATTGAAAGTTTTAAAGAAGCAGCTAAAACCTCTGAGCTAAATCCTGAGAAGCATTTTTATACTTGGATGACTGATGCCCAAGGAGAAAAAGCTTGGCCTATTGCAGGAGCAACTTATATTCTTTTAGCAAAAGAAAAAGAGGCTATGAATAAAGAAGTAGTAAAATTTTTTACCTGGGCTTTTAGTAAAGGGGATCAAAGAGCTGAAGAACTACATTATGTTCCTCTTCCAGAAGAAGTGAAGACGAAGATTAAAGAATATTGGAAAACTTATGGTTTATATTAGATGATAACAGCTAAGAGAGAAAATTTAGTTAACTTTTTCTTTTTTCTTTTTACATTATTTTCTGCCTCAAAAGTGATTAGCTTTTTTGCCCATATTATGGTAAGCATTCCTGCTATTATCGTTGGAGCTTTTGTTTATGCTATTTTAGTTAAACCTATGGGACATTTTAGTGGTCTTGCAGGAGGTTTAGCCTTAGCAATTATTATGATCCCTGTTATTATGAGAACTACTGAAAATATGCTCTCTTTAATTCCCTGGTCTTTAAGAGAAGCAGCTTTTGCTCTGGGTGCACCTTATTATAAGGTTATTTTTCAGGTAGTTTATAGAGGGGCTGGAAC
>JBKBTC010000073.1:0-5461 GCA_046291435.1 Caldimicrobium sp.
CAACAGATACCGCGTGAACCCATAGACAAGGGGCTTTTCTTTCAAATTCCCCAGCCTTTATAAGTACAAGCTTTTCCTTTAGCCAGGGTATCCGACGAGTTTTTGGTCTTTTTAGAAATTCCTTTAAGAAAAAAAAGAACAATCCAATACTATAAAGTAGGGTATATAAAAAGTTTAACATATTAAAGACTTATCAGTGCAACTTGTGTGTAGTGCAAATTTTTTTCTCTTCTGTAACTATGATATTTGTCAGCTAAACAATGAGTGCATTTAACTGAAATCCATATATTTTCCTTAGGTATTCCAAGTTCTAAAGCTTGATATAAGTTAATTTGTGCTAAATCAAGATAATATTTAGATTTATTTTTTATAAGAAAAGGAGGATTTTTCCAAAGGCTATCAAGTTTTCCTATCACCTCGAAGCCTACTTCATAACAGGTGCCCTGTATATGAGGACCTATGGCTATGAGTAAACCATCAGGCTTTGCGCCAAGGTTCAAAAGATTTTTTAAAGTTTTGTATAAGAGCTTATTTAAAGTTCCTCTCCATCCCGCATGCACACAAGAAACAACCCTTTTCTTTTTATCTCCGATTAAAATTGGCAAACAATCAGCAGTCTGTATTGCTATAGCATAGCTTTTAAGAGAGGTTATAACAGCATCTCCTTCTTCGCTAAAGGCTGGCAAGGGAGTAACTAAATGAATAATTTTGTCAGAGTGAAATTGCTTTGGAAAAAAGGTATAAGGAAATAAGTTCGGGATTTCTTCTTTTAATATCTTTGTCGTAAAAAAGGCTTTAATTTCATAAGGTTTGAAAATGGGAATTTCCATCATATCTAAGAATTTAAAGGTAAATTTTTTACGAATTCTAAAAGTTTATTTTTTAATTCACTTATGGCTTTGCCTCTGTGGCTCAATTTATTTTTTATTTCTAAAGGTAATTCTGCAGCAGTTTTTTCATAATTAAATTCTTTAACTAAGAAAATAGGGTCATAACCAAAGCCCAAATTACCCCTTGGTGTAAAGGCTATTTTTCCTTCCCAAATACCTTCAGCGTAGATATATTGTCCAGAAGGGTGATAGCATACTATCGCGCAGACAAAGCGAGCCGTTCTCTTTTCTTCAGGAATTTCTTTCATAAGTGCTAAAAGTTTTTTTATATTGTCTTCATCTGTTGCCTTTTCTCCTGCAAATCTTGAAGAATAAATTCCAGGTTTTCCACCCAGGGCTTCAACCTCTAATCCTGAATCGTCTGCTAAGGTCATAAATCCTGTTTTTTCCGCGTAATATTTGGCTTTTAATAAGGCATTTTGAAAAAAAGTTAATCCCGTCTCTTCCGGTGGAGTTATTTCAGGAAAATCTTTAAGAGACTTAATTTCAAAATTTAAATCACTTAAAGATTCAGAGATTTCTCTAATTTTCCCTGGATTAGTTGTAGCAATGAGTAAGGTTCTTTCCTTCTGCACTTAGTACCTCCTACTTAATTATGTTCATATTTTTTAAGTTGCTAACTGACTCAGCTATAGAATATTTCTCTGGTAAGAAGAGTATGGATTTTTCTAAACCTATGGCTTTACTTGGGCAGACACTTAAACAATTTAAACATCTTATACATTCAAGAGAATTAAGGTCTTTGGGAATAGAAAGGTTCATAGGGCAAACTTTTTCACAGATACCACATACATTGCAGGAGTGCTTTTTCCAATGCAAACGAAAAAGCCCAATTTTATTGAAGAATCCATAGATAACACCTAAGGGACAAAGATTTTTGCAAAAAAATCTCAGGTCTGCAAGACATAGGAGAAGGATAAATAACAAGAGAAAGCTTTTTAAAAAAAAGATAAGACCAATTTTTTCAAGGAGGGATGGGTTTATTAAAAGATTTAAATAACCCGCTTCAAGGGTTCCAGCAGGACATATATACTTACAAAACCAGAGTATACCATAACCAATTTCTTTAATAAAAAGGGCTGGAAAAAGAAAAACTAAAAAAAGGAGAAAAAAATATTTTAAGTATTTTTGCAGGTTAAAGGGTAGGGTAATTCTTTTTTTTAGAAAGGGAATTTTATAGAGAAGATCTTGAAAAAATCCGAAGGGGCAAAGCCATCCGCAAATAAATCTGCCTAAAAATAAACTTAATAAAAGAATGTTTCCAAGAGTATAGAGTATGGCTTGAGAAAGCATATTCCAAGGAAGAATTTTAAGTGAGATCATAATTTGTTGTAGTGATCCAAGAGGGCATGAAAATATCGCAGCAGGGCAGGAATAACAATTTAATCCAGGACCACAAAACCTTTTTAAGGTTCCAGTGTATATGCTCCCTGTAGATATAAAACCAAAATAACTATTGTGAAGGAGGGAAGACGCTATCTGAAGGGTTCTTCTAATCTTAAAAATCTTCATTTTCTTCTAAGCCCATACAGGATAAACAAAGAACAGAGGCTCTTGATTTTACAAAACTTGAGCCTTTGGGATAGAAAAAAATAAAAGAAAAAAAAGAAAATAGCCAAAGAAAAAGGATAATCACAGTGATTATTTTCTTCATAAGAGTTTTCTTTCTATATGTTCTGCCAAATCTTTGGCGATTTCTTCTGCCAAATCTCTATTTTTAGCTTCTACCATGACTCTGTATTTAGGTTCGGTACCTGAAGGTCTTATAAGAATTCTACCTTGCCCTGATAGTTTTTCCTCGGCAAGTTTTATTTTTTTCTCCAAGCCTTCGATTTCATTTAAAGCTTTCTTTTCTTTTATTTTAATATTGATAAGTACTTGGGGATATTTTTCAAAGGGAGGATAAAACTGTGAAAGAGATTTGTCCTTTTCTTTAAGTATGGATAATAGCCTTAGAGCACAAAGCATTCCATCGCCTGTAGAGGATTTATCTAAAAAGATTATGTGACCTGAAGTTTCTCCCCCTAGAAGGGCATTAAATTGTCTCATAGCAGAAACAACATATTTGTCTCCTACAGGTGTTCTATAAAGTGTTATTTCTTTACTTTTTAAGAAGTCTTCTAAGCCCTGATTTGTCATTAATGTTCCAATAACGATGGGCGTTTTTAATAAACCCATTTCTATAAAATGGTTAGCAAAAAAAGCAAGGAGGTCATCTCCATCCCATAAATTTCCCTTATCATCAATTACGGCGATCCTATCGCCATCCCCATCTAAGGCAAAAGCTATATCAAGCTTTTCTTGGAGCAAAAGATTTTTTATCTTTTCGGGATAGAGAGCACCACAATTTTCGTTAATATTTATTCCATTTGGTTCACAAGCCAGGCTTTTCACTTTTGCCCCTAATTCTTCAAAAACAAGAGGTGCTATTAAATAACAGGCTCCATTTGCACAATCTATTCCTACTTTTACCCCTTCAAAGTTTATGTCTGGGGCAACTACTGATTTTAAATGGACTGCATATCTTCCTATAGCATCTTTAATTCTAAGTACTCTTCCTACTTTTTCTTTTGTGGCACGGATATTTTCAAAGGAGGGGTCAAAGACCAATTTTTCTATTTCTTTTTCCAAGTCTTCAGACAATTTAAAACCCTTGCTATCAAAAATTTTGATACCATTATCATAATAAGGATTATGGGAAGCTGAGATCATAATTCCTGCATCTGCTCGCATATCCCCTGTCAAAAAAGCTACCCCAGGGGTAGGAATAGGT
Organism: Caldimicrobium sp.; assembly: GCA_046291435.1. Taxonomy (GTDB): domain Bacteria; phylum Desulfobacterota; class Thermodesulfobacteria; order Thermodesulfobacteriales; family Thermodesulfobacteriaceae; genus Caldimicrobium. The sequence continues at coordinate 3,664 of JBKBTC010000073.1, forward strand.
CCAATTAAATAGACATTAACTCCTACTGAACATAGCCCTGCTGTTAAAGCATATTCAAAGAGATAACAAGAGAGCCTTGTATCCTTTCCAATTAATACTTTATGTGTGTGATTCCTGTTGTTTTTAAAAAGATAACCTACCGCTCTTCCTACTTTTAAAGCTATTTCAGGAGTTAAAGGAAAGGTATTTGCTTCACCTCTTATCCCATCGGTCCCAAAAAGCTCTTTCATAAAAAAGCCCCTTATTTTGAAATCTGTACAATTTTAACTCTATCAGGAGCAACTTCAAGTACTCTGGAGGGTGGAACAATATGGAGATAAACAATTTTTTCATTTTTCAAGGTTTCCCAATTTATTTCCTCTGTGTAGACTTCTTGAATATCCTTAATGTCCTCCCAAAATCCTTTTATCGTTATTATAGGAGGTGAAATAGTAATTTTCATCGATTTTTGAGGCGGTTTTCCAGCAAGCTTTAGCTTCACAGGGACCTTTTTAGTAGAAACCTTCCTTATGACTAAACTTATATAATTTGGGGAAACTTCTTTGATTTTTATCCCTTCAGGAAGTTGTATCTTTTCAATAGGTACTCTTATTTGATGTATACCAGGTGGATAATGTAATAAATCTAAATCAATTTGTATTTTATTTTTTTCTAAGTTTCTTATTTGACTACGAGTAGCTACAATTTTAACACTAATAGTTGAAGGATTAATTTCCCAAACATAATTACTCTGTAAATTTTCTTTAATTGAGATAGGCACCTCTAAGTTTTTTTCCACAGGTTTGCCCCAGACAACAAAATACCAAAGCGTTGCTGAAAGAAAAAAGGCTAATATTTTTAATTTATGTTCTCTTTTCATTCTTTATTTTCCTTTAATTCTTTTCCACCAGGGAGCTTTAGTTTCAAAACCAAGAAGTTGAGAGAGCATTTTACGTAAGGTGGGGGCTGTAACATCTCGAGTAATTTTTCCTCCTACAGCAATTGAAATCTGTCCTCGTTCCTCCGATACAACTACAGCTATGGCATCAGTGACTTCTGTTATTCCTAAAGCTGCACGGTGTCTTGTTCCTAAATCTTTAGCAATATCAGGGTTAATAGAAAGAGGTAAAACTACACCAGCTGCCAAAATTTTACCTTCACTTATAATCACAGCTCCATCATGAAGAGGTGATTTCGGGTTGAATATACTTAAAAGCAATTCTTCAGAAATATTGGCGTGAAGAAGTGTTGCGCCTTCTAAATAATCTTTTAAGCTAATTTCTCTTTCAAATACAATTAAAGCTCCTATTCTTTTTTCTGCCATTAGTGAGGTAGCTTTTACCACTTCTTCAATTCCAAAGGAGTATTGTGCTTGAAGCTTGGTAAAGGGAACAGTACCAATTTGTGCTAAGGCTTTTTTAATGTCTTCTTGAAAGATAATAATAATCAACAATAAAATGGAAGCCAGAAAGGTTTGTAATATCCAATTAAGGGTTAAAAATTGAAATATTTCTGAAAAAAAATAGAGAAAAACTAAAAACATTAACCCTGCTGCCATTTGCAGGGCACGTGTCCCTTGAATTAAAAGTAAAACTCTATAGATGATATAGCCCACAATTAAAATATCTATAATATCAGTGATTTTAAAGGATTTGTAAAAATCTGTAAGATAATTAATTTCTATTTTCAAAGGTTTTTAATCCTTCCAAAGAAATTTGAAAATTTTTAGGGCATCATTAATCATAGGTACATTATGCACCCTTAAAATATGAATACCCTTAAGATAAGCATAAATAGCTACTCCTGTAGTTCCTGCATC
>JBKBTC010000074.1:0-5447 GCA_046291435.1 Caldimicrobium sp.
CCCTTCGTCCGCTCGGGCACCCCTCCACTTTTCACTAAAATATAATCCACTTTACTAAATTAACAAGGGAAAGTGCAGCCTACCATAAATCTTTGCGCAAGCTAAAGCTTGCGTCTACCAGAATCTGGAAATTATCGGACAATTTGTAAATTGCTAAAAAAAATATTTGGATGTTTTGGGTAGGCGCAGTCTTTAGCCTGCGAGGAGAAATCAGATTATTTTTGGAAGAGGGCTCGGAAGATTATGGGATGAAATTAATTTTATGGAAAAGCTTAACCTTGTCTTTTTAAATTTTGGTTTTAATCTATAAAGAAAAAGAGGAAGAATGATGAAAAAAGTATTAGCCTTACTAATCTTAGTTCAATTTTTGGGCAATATAAAGTTCCTTTATGCTGAAGAGGTAAAAAAGGTTTTAATATTACCTTTTGAAATATATGCACAGCAAGATATAAGTTTTTTAAAAAAAGCTTTACCGGAGATGCTTACAAGTAGACTTTCTACACCAGATAAGATACAGGTTATTGAAGGAAAAGTAGAAGAAGAATTGAAAGGACATTCTATAATTGATCAAAATGTAGCCAGAGAGTTAGGGAAAAAATTAGGTGCAGACTTTGTAATCTGGGGATCTATTACAGTTTTAGGAGATATGGTAAGCATAGATGCACAAATTATGGATGTCCATAATATTAAAAAGCCAGCCAAGTTTTTCCAGGAAATTAAAGGGTTATCAGAGGTAATTCCACAACTTACAAGATTTGCAAGGAAGTCAAAAAAATACATTGAAGGAAAAGAAGAGGATTTTTATCAAGAAGATTTAGCAATAGCACCTGGTTATCCCAATTTAGCTATGGGAAGAGCTCATCCTGAAAGGGGATACTTTGGATATCCCTTATATCCTGTAAGACCTCCCAAGGAAGAGCCTGTTGTAGAAAAGGCAAAACCCCGTTTTGGAGGGCTTGGAGATCCTGCTTATGAAGGTTTAACTAAAGATGTAGTGATAGAATTGTCTGGAGGTCAACCAAGAATTGGCATTGCAAGAGAAGAAAAAGGAAATGATACAAAAGCAGTCCCAACTTCACCCCCTCCATATATGTATTATTACCCGCCACAACCCTATTATAACTATTCTCCACCACCTTATTACTATTATCAGCAAAAACCAGAGGAAGAAGGAATTTTATCTAAAATAAAAAATACTCTTTGGCCCTTTGGAAAGGAGAAGGAAATGCCTATTCCAGCTAAACCGTTAGCTATTCCAGTTCAACCAATTCCTACACCTCAGCCCAAGTCCTCACCTCCAAAGGAGGCTCAAGTTGAAACAGCAAAGCCAAAACCCCCGGAAACTCCTCCAAAAGCTGCATCTCAAAAAGAGCTTCCAACTTATGGCACACCATATGAGCCAGCAACACAAGGAGCTGGAGCCAAATCAAATCCCTGGAGATGGGACTAAGGAAATTTAGCTAATTAGCAGGTTAAATGAAAAGCTCCTGCTATTGAGTGACCACTTTTCAATAATTCATTAAAACGGCTTATAGCTTCTTGAGTTAAATATGCTTCCAACTGGATACTTTCTTTGGTAGCTCTATCTATTACCACAGGAGAAATTTGCATAACACCATTTGCACCTTTTCCAACGATAAGATACTTAGGCTGAAAGGCAAAGACCTCTTCTAAATCTTCCACTTGTAATAAGTGTCCTTCTTTTCGCCACCAGGGATAAAGGATTTTTTCAAAATCAGGTTTAATAAGAAGGATTAGGTCTTTAGTATAAGTGGCACCCTTATAGATTAACTTTCCAAAGGAATAATGAGTAATCATAGGTACTTTAGGCTGCTAAACTAAGAGCTTCTTCTCTTTTTAGAGCTTCTGTCCTGAAATGAGTAATGAGTGCATCTATAAATTCATCTAAATCGCCATCTAAGACTGCAGGAAGATTATAAATAGTTAATCCTACACGATGGTCTGTTACTCTGTTTTGCGGAAAATTATAGGTACGAATTTTTTCGCACCTCTCCCCTGTACCCACTTGAGATTTTCTCTCTTTTTGAAGTTTTTCCATTTGTTCTCTTTGGGCTAATTCATATAATTTAGCTCTTAAAATTTTCATAGCGGTAGCTTTATTTTGATGTTGACTTCTTTCATTTTGGCAGGTAACCACAATACCTGTGGGGATGTGCGTGATACGCACCGCACTTTCAGTTTTATTAACATGTTGTCCACCATGACCGCTTGCTCTCATAGTTTCAATTTTTAACTCTTCAGGGCGAATTTCAACCTCTACTTCATCCACCTCAGGTAAAATGGCAACTGTCACGGTAGAAGTATGAATTCTTCCTCCTGACTCTGTAACAGGTACTCTTTGTACTCTGTGTACACCACTTTCATACTTGAGCCTACTATAAGCACCTTTACCATCAATTCGAGCAATAACCTCTTTAAAACCTCCTAAACCGGTTTCATTGGCATCTACTATCTCAAACTTCCATCCCCTTTTTTCAGCATAACGTTGATACATTCTGAGCAATTCAGCTGCAAAAAGAGCCGCTTCTTCTCCTCCCGCCCCTGCTCTAATTTCAAGGATAACACTTTTCTCATCCTTAGGATCCTTAGGCAAAATTAAAAAGGGGAGGATTTTCTCTAATTCTTCTACTTTGTCCTCTAATTGTTTGATCTCCTCTTTAATTAAGGCTTTAAGTTCATCATCTTTTTCTTCTTCTAAAAGCTCTTTATTTTCTTCAATTTCTTTGAGACATTTTTTATATTCTTGATAGGTTTTCACCACTTCTTCTAAGGAAGATAATTCTTTGGCTAACTTAGCATAAAGCTCTTGATTAGACATAATCTCAGGATCTAAAAGTTTATGAGAAAGCTCTCCATACCTATCCTCTATGGTTTGAAGCTTAGTTAGATAAAACTTAGATAAACTCATAAAATATTAGCTTTCACTTTTTTTATAAATATGAGCATATTTTTTCATAAATTTTTCAATCTTACCTTCCGTATCTACAAAGCGAGTTTCACCTGTAAAAAAGGGATGGCAATGAGAACAGACTTCAACTTTTATTTCCTTTTTGGTAGATCCCACTTTAATTTCATTACCGCAGGCACATCTGATCACAGCATCTTCGTAATACTCAGGATGAATACCTTTTTTCATCTTCTCACCTCTAAGTTATATTTTAAACAAAAAAGCGCCCCCGGAGGGACTCGAACCCCCAACCTGCGGATTAGAAATCCGCTGCTCTATCCCGTTGAGCTACAGGGGCTTTTTATTTTTTTATAATTTTAATGCAAAAAATCTTTTTGACAAGAGCACAGGCAAGGTGTATAATTAAAAATTAATGGTTTGGCAAGCTATTGTAGAAGATTTTTTCGAGTCCTTAGAGGAAGAGGTAGTTGGAAATCTTTTACTAATAAAGCCTCCTTGGGAAGTTTTAAAAGTCTTAAAAGAGTATCTCTATAGCACTTTGCCAGAAATACCTAAGCTAATTCCCATGGAAAAGCCTTTGCCAGAAGCTTTTTTTGTAACAACAGAAGGTGAGATTATTCCCTTAAGAGAGCTAAAAGAGGAAAAAGAGGGTTTTTATTTTAGAGGGGAAATTCTAAAAGGAGCTATCCTTAAGGCAGGTGTTTACATAAAAGGAAGAAGGTTTTATTTTGGAGAAGGGGTAGTGGTTGAGCCTTTTTCTTATCTTGAGGAGCCTTGTTACTTTTCACCCTATACTCAAATTAGACATGCTGCCTATGTGAGAGGTTCTGTCTATACAGGAAAGGGTGCAGTAATTGGACATACAACAGAGGTGAAAAATAGTATCTTTCTCAGAGACGCAAAGGCAGCGCATTTTGCCTATGTAGGAGATAGTATTCTTGGAGCAGAAGTAAATCTTGGTGCAGGCACAAAACTTGCCAATTTGAAATTTTTACGCAAAGAAATTATTTTAGAGATAAAAGGGGAAAAAATAAACACAGGTCTTAAAAAAATGGGAGCCATACTTGGAGATAGGGTCCAGACAGGGTGTAATGCTGTGCTACTTCCAGGAACCCTAATTGGAAAAGATTCCTTTCTCTATCCAGGAATCTCAGCACCTACCGGATACTATCCTCCAAGAACAAAAATTAAAAACTAAGGGAGGATTTTATGAGAAAGTTTCTTTTGGTCTTAGGATTGAGTTTTTTTTGTTTATGGAGTTTGCCTGTAAAGTTAGTTTTAGCAGAGAAAGTTTTAGCAGAAGTTGGACCTTATAAACTATTTGAGGAAGATCTTGAAGCCATAATGAAAGGAGATCCACAGGTTAGGGAAATTTTAAAGGTAAAACCAGAATTAAAAAATCAAATACAAAAAACTTTAATTGAAAGATGGATTAATATTTCCCTTTTAGCTTTAGCAGCTAAAGAAGAGAAATTAAATGAAAATCCAACTATTAAAAAGAAGATTCTTGAAAACGAAAAAATGATCCTTGCAGAAGAGTTTTTACAACGCAAATTGTTTGACCTAAAGGTGTCGGAAGAGGAAATGAAGCAGTATTATGAAAAACATAAAGCCAATTATAGGGAGCCAGAAGCAGTGCAATTGAAACATATTCTAATTTTTGTTGATAGCAAAGAAGGGAAATCGGCAGAGGAAAAGGCTTTAAATAGAGCGAAGCAAATTAGAGGACAATTGATAAAAGGAGCAAAATTTGAGGAGTTAGCTAAGGTTCATTCCGATGATCTTGCCTCAAGAGATAAAGGTGGAGACTTAGGAATTCTAAGAAAAGGAGATACTATACCAGAATTTGAAGAAAAGGTCTTTTCCCTAAAAGCGGGAGAGATAAGCGAACCTATAAGGTCGCCCTATGGATACCACATAGTAAAGGTAGTTAAAAAGATTCCTGCATCACAACTTTCCTTTGAAGCTGTTAAAGATAAGGTAAAAGAAGATATTTTAAAAGAAAAAGAAAAGGAAAAACTGGAAAAAGAAATAGAAAGCTTAAGAAAGAAGTTTTCTCCTGTAATATATTAAGTGCTAACATAATGGAGATGTTAAGTGAATGAAAGATTTAAACTATTAGAATACTGTTTAAAAAACGAAGAGAAGGCACTTTTTTTAGATATAGAAACAGAGGGTCTATCAAAAGAGCGAAATGATATAACGGTAATAGGAATTTTTAAAGAAAACAGGTATTTTGCCTTTGTGAGAGGATATAATTTTGAAAGGGTAATTTCACATCTTGTTCAAGCCCCTATTTGGATAACTTTTGGGGGAGAAAATTTTGACCTTCCTTTTATTAAAAAAACTTTTACAAATTTGCCTCTACCTAAGTATCATATAGACCTTTATCACTATACTTCATTAATGGGATATAGAGGGGGGTTAAAGAAGATTGAGAAGATGCTTGGATTAGAGCGGAAAACAGAGGGAATGACGGGCTATGATGCGGTAAAGTTATGGAAAAAGTGGCAAGAAG
>JBKBTC010000075.1:0-5298 GCA_046291435.1 Caldimicrobium sp.
GGTATTACAGGAATCATGAAAAGTAACAATTAAATGATCATTTCTTGACGGATCAAGCTTTAACTTGCCATGAGCAATAAGGTCTGCTGTAAATTCACAAATATGCACTACTTTGTGTTCCTTTGCAAACTCAAAAACTGTACCTGTGATGGGAGATTTGGGAACTTCTAAATAATCAAATGGTCCAAACCAAGACCCGTGATATTGATGCCATAATCTCCACTGATGACCACATTCACCACCTAAAATCCATTTTACTTTAAGACGCTTTGCCTCTTCATATATCTTTGCATGCAATTTTTTTGCAAATTCTATAGAATTGAAAAATCCAAAATTTCCACCTTCAGAAGCATAAGTACTAATAGTATAATCCAATCCTATGTGGTGGAACAAAAGTACATAACCCATAAATGTATATATACCAGGGTCTGCAAAAAAGTCTGCAGAAGGTGTTACAAATAATACCTCAGCTCCTTTTTTATTAATAGGAACTTCAATATTAATCCCTGTTATTTCAGCTATATCTGAAAGTAAAAATTCTATATTTTCCTTGATAGTATGGGGCTGTAATCCTAAGTGATTTCCGATAAAATGTGAATTCTTAACAGGCTTCATAGCCCAATCAATAGCAATTCCTAACTCATGAAGAATATCACGCATAATAATGGTTACTTCTGCTGTATCAATCCCATAGGGACAAAAGACAGAACACCTACGACATTCAGTGCATTGATAAAAATACAAATACCATTCCTTTAAAACTTCTTCTGTTAATGGTCTTGCCCCAGCAAATCTTCCAAATAGTCTTCCAAAAAAGGAAAATTCACCCTTTATAATTGACCTAATAAGCTCAGCCCTTAATACTGGCATATTTTTAGGATCCCCTGTTCCTAAAAAAAAGTGACATTTATCTGCACAGGCTCCACAACGAACACATATATCCATAAATAACTTAAAAGACCTAAATCTCTCCATTCTATCCCTAATAGCTTTTAAAATCCGTTCTTTCCAATCTTCTGGCAGAGGCCATTTTTCAACTGTGGGTTGCCATTTACCTAAATGGGGACGACCTAAATCTTCCATAACTTGAGGGTCAACGGCATAACAATACTTTCCTGGCACAAATTCTGGTTTTACATCCATCCAGTGTTTCTCAGGTGTTTTATGTAAATTTAATCCTTGAAGTAACTGATCTGGTTTAGGTAATTTACTCATTTCTTTCCTCCCTCCTTAAGCCTTCTTTGCTGATTCTTGAACCCACTCTTCGTCAATTGGTATTCCAGCCTCTTCCATTACATCTCTAAACTTCTCCTGCCATTCAGCATATGTAGTATACTTTACTGGATAATTCCATGGATTGATGTGTATTTTCATTCTGTTATCATTAGCCATATTTCTTGTGGGTGAAAAGAAGACACCTACCATATGCACAAGTTTACTAAATGGAAAATAGGCTGCTAAAGTAGAAACCAAGAAAAAATGGATATAAAAGAGAAGACTTATATTACCCTGAGGCATAACAGGATTAAAAGTTGCCAACCCATAAGTTAACTGTTTTATGGCATATAAATCTGGTTTAACATACAACCTCATCAATATTCCTGTAACTACTATAGCTACTATTAATAAAAGGGGAAAATAGTCTGAAGCATGAGATAAATAATTTACTTTTGCATCTACCAGCCTCCTCAAAAAAAGGAAGCCAAGTCCTGCTAAAATTAAAAGATTAGTCAAATATATAGGAGGTAGTCCTAATTGAAAGAAGCTATCTACATAAGTAATATTATTTATAATAGAAGGAATAGAATTAGTAAAAAAACGCAAATGTCTGAGGAGAATCACTAAAAAGGATAAATGAAACAAAATTGCTCCGAGCCACAACCATTTGGCTGAACCATAAATAAGTCTTTTTCCATCAAAATCTGCTCTTAAGTTTCTAAATAAACTCCTAAAAAGAAATATTTCAAAAAACATTCTTAAATAAACTTCCCAATTTGAGGCTGGAGATTCTAATCTACTATGTTTAATCCAGGAAAGACTCTTTTGTTGACCACAGGTTGTTGGAATCTTAAATGGTTGAGGAGACCTTGCCCAGTTTACCATCCTATAAATTAGACCAAAAAAGAAAATAGCAAAGGCTATATAGGGTATAAATAAAGCAAAGAAACTATTTAATCCTAAAACACCAACACCGATGATGGGAACTAATATAAGTACAAACAATACAATTACACTAAAAATTAAATTCATAAGCCATCTCCCCTCTCAGTTTTTTTATTTACTATAAACTCGTTGTTAGCTTCATTAGTAATTATACCTGCCCTCTTTAAAAGCAAATAGTGATTTCGTTTCCATTCCTCTAATCTAACTTCATATATGCGCTCTCTATACGCTTGATAATAATCCATAAATCTTACAATAAGACTATTTATTTTATCCTCCAACTCAAGTAATGTTGCAAATCCAAATTTAGTTATTATCCTTTCTCCAAGAGTTTCTCTAATCACTTTTTTTAGGTCTAAAAATAGACCCACGGCTAAGGATGGTACTCTTTCCTGAACTGCTCTTATCTGGGCAAGCTTATCCAAATAGGGGTCAAAATTTTCCCAGGAAAATTCTTCACTTAGTCCAAGCAAGATTCCACGAAAGGACTCTTCAATGTGATACCCAAAAGGATTGGTAAATTGATCTACTTCTTTGTGGAAATAAACTGCACCCTCACCAAACCTTGCCCAAAAGGCTTTTAACCAAAGTTTTAAAATACTCACATACTCTTTTTTAATCAATGTATTTACTTCCACAACCCCCTCCCTTTTTACTCAATACACTTAATACATTAAAAAATTTTTAAAGTCAAGACAAATTAATTACAAAATTAATCAAATAAATCAAATTTATTTTTTTAAATTTTTTTTTTCTGCAAAATTCAAATCTTTTCTCTTCTTATTTTATCAAAGTTAAGCAATCCTTTAAAAATTTTCTTTTTCTCAGAAAATTCTACAGGTGCTATCCTTAAGAGTTCTTCTAATTGAGCTATGGTATGTTCGTAAATATGGGGGTCAATTTTATAAGGATATCCATCTTTTCCTCCATGAGCAAAACTATAATGGACAGGATCTATTCTACAGGCTTTAACATTATAAATTAGTTCTGCAGTAAGAGTTAAAGCTCTTAAAGCCTTTGCACCAAAACCAGGCTTAAGCAATAGATCTTTAAATTCCTGAGGAGGATTTTCATAAGTTTTTTCCCATATTTTAGGAAGTAGAGAAGATGGTATATCCCTGTAATTTAAACTGTGGTCCCTTTTGAAAAAGAGTTTTTCTGCAATCTGAATCTCTTTTAAAATTTTTGTTAAATCTTCCTTTACCATTTTTATAATAGCATCTCTAACTGATTTACTTTCTGAAGAGACTAAATTAAGCACCTCTTCTTTTTTAATAGTTGAAAGTATACCTTTATGGGGGTCTGAAAATAAATCTTTAGAAACTTCATCGTTCCAATGATACCGTCTGGCATAATGATTGTTCTCATCCATGCCTTGTTGAATAATAGCCCAATCTTTATCCTTAGAGAAAATGAAGAGATGAAAATAAAGATGAAAACCATCTTGGAGTGCATGATTATCAATTTTTGCAATGAGTCTACTAAGTATGATAAATTGAGAAATTTCATTCTCAAGTCCCGCTTTTTCAGCCCAAAATTCAATCTCCTTTGGAGTATTTAGTGCAGATTTACCTTTCCCGCCACAGATAAAGATTCCCAGATCCCTAAAATAGGGCTCTAAGGCTTTTTTAACAGCTGCTCCCAAGGTAGTTGTTAATCCAGAAGAGTGCCAGTCAAAACCTACTAAACATCCCAAGGCTTGAAACCAAAAAGGGTCTGAGAGGCGTAAAATTAGCTCCCTTCTTCCAAATTCTCTGTAGATAACTAACAAAATAGCACGGCTTAGCCTTACCATCTTATCAAAGAGCCATCTTGGACACTCTCCACTATGTAGAGGTAAATCTACTACAGATCTATATAACATTTTTAGCTATTAAAGCTTCTTCTATTTGTTTATGGATAGCTTTACAAGTTTCTTCTGGTGATGGAGATTGGCTAATAGCTCTTCCTATGACTAAAAAATCTGCCCCAGCTAAGATTGCTTCTGAAGGAGTAGCTGTCCTTACCTGATCATCCGTAGAATTTTCATCTAACCTTATGCCTGGTATAACTGTTAATAGATGGGGGAAGGCATTTTTCACCAATGCTACCTCTTTAGCTGAGCAAACAATTCCATCACAGCCAACGGAATTGGCTAAAAATGAAAGTTTATAGACTAAGTCTTCCGTTTTATAAAGTAGTTCTCCGCTGAAACCCATTTCAAGTAGATCTGCTTTATCAAGAGAGGTTAAAAGAGTAACTCCTAAAATTTTAACCCCGCCTTGAGAAGCCTCTAAGGCTTTCTCTAAGGCTTTTCTTCCTGCTAAGATATGAACGGTTAGATAATCGATTCCATAGGAACTTGCAGAGCGAACCGCGCCTGCCACTGTATTAGGTATATCAAAGAGTTTTAAATCTAAAAAAATTTTTGAAGCTCCCTTTTTTTTAACAGCCTCTATAGATTTAGGTCCCTCTTTAACAAAAAGTTCTAAGCCTATTTTAAAAATGCCTACATAGGGATTAAGTCGCTCTACCCAATAAAGTGCTTCCTCTATGCTTTGAAAATCAAGGGGAAAAATTATCCTCTCCTTTGCCTTTTTCATAACCTAACTCCTTTATACTATCAATAAATTCATCCACATCCTTAAAATCCTTGTAGACAGAGGCAAATCTTATATAAGCTACTTTGTCCCATTTTTTCAAAGCTTCCATTACTTTTTCTCCTATATAACTTGCAGGGATCTCCTTTTCACCCTTTTGAATGAGGTCAAGTTCTAATTCATTAATAAATTCTCTAATCACATTCTCGCTGATTGGTCTTTTATGACAAGCTTTCCGAATGCCAGAAAGTAATTTCTCCCGACTGTAGTTTTCTCTTCGTCCATCTTTCTTAACAATTACTATATCCAATTCTAACTTTTCATAGGTAGTAAATCTATACCCACATTTAACACATTCCCTCCTTCTTCTTATAGAAAATCCATCTTCTATTACTCTTGAATCTATTACTCTTGTCTCAGGTTCCCTACACTTAGGACATCTCATATGGTTTTATTATGCCTCAAATTTTCAAAAAAACCAAGATGATGCTATTTTTTAGCTTTTTTAATATTTAACTATTAGGGGCAATCTCTATGAAGCCACAGGCATTAGCCT
>JBKBTC010000076.1:0-5295 GCA_046291435.1 Caldimicrobium sp.
AAAAAGAATTTACAGAGGAGGAAAAAAGAATCAAAGTAGAGTTGGGCTTGAGGTGGGTTTTCAATTCTAATGAAGAGCCTTTTCAAAGCTTCTAAATTATATGTGGGAACGGGGCTACTCCGTTCCCCTTTTTTTCATTTTTAAAGATTTCCCATAGACATAGTAGACTTTTTATTTTCTCTTGTTTGCTAAAGCCTGTGGCTACTAAACCCTTTGAATTCTCTTGTTTTTTAGTAGTCGCAAGCTTCAGCTTGCGCAGATTTATTGGTTTTCAAGCATTTGGTAGCCGCAACCACAATACCATCTAATTCTCTTGTTAATTCAAAATTCTGAAGTATATTAAGTGAGATGATTTATCCAAATAGAAAAGGTTATTTTGGCGCCTATGGTGGGCGTTTTGTCCCGGAAACATTAATACCCTTAGTTTTAGAATTAGACTCCTTTTATCAAAAAATACTTAAAACTCCCTCTTTTTGGAGAGAGTGGAAAAATCTTTTACAGGAATTTGGGGGAAGACCTACTCCGCTCTATTTTGCTAAAAGACTATCTGAATATTTAGGTGGGCATATTAAGGTTTATCTTAAAAGAGAAGATCTCTTGCATACCGGTGCCCATAAGCTCAATAATACTCTTGGTCAGGTTTTATTAGCACAAAAGATGGGGAAAAAGAGAATAATTGCCGAGACTGGTGCAGGGCAACATGGTGTAGCTACAGCTACAGCTTGCGCCCTTTTAGGATTAAATTGCACCATTTATATGGGAGCAAAAGATGTAGAAAGACAAGCTCTAAATGTGTTTAGAATGAAGCTTTTAGGAGCAGAAGTCGTACCAGTCTACTCTGGAACCCAAACTTTAAAAGATGCCATAAATGAAGCCCTACGAGATTGGGTAACTAATGTAAAGGACACTTTTTATGTGATTGGATCAGTGGTAGGTCCTCATCCCTACCCAAGAATGGTAAGAGATTTTCAAAGCATCATTGGAAATGAAACAAAACGACAGATTTTGAAAAATGATGGTCGCCTACCTGATTACATCTTTGCCTGTGTGGGTGGCGGCTCAAATGCCATGGGAATTTTTTATCCTTTTATAAAAAATAAAAATGTCAAGCTTATAGGAGTAGAAGCAGCTGGGAAAGGTTTGCAATCTGACGCACATTCAGCAACCCTTACCGCAGGAACTCCAGGGGTTTTGCATGGAATGTTAACCTATCTCTTGCAAGATAAAGTGGGTCAAATTAAAGGAGCCCATTCCATCGCCCCAGGGTTAGATTATCCAGGAGTTGGTCCAGAACATGCTTTTCTTAAAGATGCAGGAAGGGTTCTATATACAGCTGTAACAGATGAAGAAGCTTTAGAAGCTTTCCAGATTTTATCCAAAACCGAAGGTATAATTCCAGCTTTAGAGTCGGCTCATGCTGTAGCTTATCTTATTAAGACTGCAAAAGAGCTTCCTTCAGGAAGTATTGTTGTGGTAAATCTTTCTGGACGCGGGGATAAAGATGTAGCCCAAGTAAAAGAATACCTGGAAACGAAATAGATTTTATGATAGGAACAAGACTTATAGCGCAGTCCATTAAAAATTTCAAAAAAAATGACAACATTGCACTAATTCCTTATATCACGGCTTTTGATCCAAACAAAAAGGCAACCTTAGAATTTTTAAAATATATAGCAGATGCTGAACCAATTTGTATTGAACTTGGATTTCCTTTTTCAGACCCAGTCGCTGATGGACCAACTATACAAAAAGCCATGGTTAGAGCCCTTAAAAACTCACCAACCTTTGAGGAATATTTAGATATTGTCTACCAATTCAAATCCTACTTCCCCAATATCCCAATTCTTTGTATGACTTACTATAACATTATATATAAATATGGTTTAGAGAGGTCTATAAGAGATGCCCTTTCTTCTAAATTAGATGGTTTTATAATACCCGACCTTCCAATGGAGGAGGCAAATCCTTGGCTTAATTTAATAAGAAAAACTCCATTAGCTTTTATTTTTCTATCTGCCCCCACTTCAGATGAATTAAGGATAAAAAAATTAGGAAAATTAACTCGTGGTTTCCTCTATTATGTTTCCTTAACTGGTGTTACCGGTGCGCGGGAGAAATTGCCAGTTGATCTAAAAGAGCGCTTAATTAAAATTAAAAATTTGATAGAAGTTCCTTTAGCGGTAGGATTTGGAATCGCAAAGCCAGAACATGTCTTAAATTTAAAGCCTTACGCTGATGCTATGGTAGTTGGCAGTTCCCTTGTGCGAATAATTGAAGAAAAAGAAGCTCATGCTGGTAAAGAGCTATACAAATTTCTGAAATTATTAAAAAATGAAAATCCTTAAGGTTAAAACAAAGCCCCCATATTCAATTGTCATCGGAGAAGATTTAACTTCTTTTATAGCTGAGGACCTGTCAAAAAATCATAGCTTTGGAAAAGTAGCGATTATAACTGATACCAAAGTAAATTCTCTTTACAGTGAAAAATTTTTGGAGGCTTTTCGAAGTGCTGGAATCAAAAGCGCTATATTCTTTTTTCCAGAAGGCGAGGCTTCAAAAAACATAGAGACTGTGGTTGAATTAGCAAGGTCCTTAATCCAAAAGGGATTTGATAGGAAAGATCTAATTATAGCCTTAGGTGGAGGGGTTGTTGGAGATATAGCAGGCTTTTTAGCAAGTATATATCTGAGAGGTATTCCTTATATTCAGGTTCCTACTACCCTTTTAGCTCAGGTTGATTCGTCAGTTGGTGGAAAAACGGGGGTAGATTTACCAGAAGGAAAAAATCTTATAGGCACTTTCTATCAACCTATTAAGGTATATATAGATGTGCAATTTTTAAAGAGCTTACCCAAAATTGAAATTAAAAATGGTCTTGCAGAGGTTGTGAAATATGGTTGTATATTAAAAAGAAGCTTGTTTAAGTATATAGATAAGTGTGGAGTTGGTATTTACGACTTACAACCTCGGTCATTAGAAAAGATAATATATGATAGCCTTTCTATTAAGGCAAAAGTTGTTGTTGCTGATGAGAAGGAGAGTGGATTAAGAAGAGTATTAAACTTTGGGCATACCATTGGACATGCCTTGGAAGCCTACAGTCAATATAAAGTGCCCCATGGTTTAGCAGTTGCTGTTGGAATGGCTGTAGAAGCAAAGCTTTCTGAATTATTATGTATAAACAAGGAACCCCTTTTTGAGCAACTTACAAACCTCTTAGAAAAGTTAGAGCTTCCAAGCCGAATTTCTCATTTAGGTATTAAGGCAAAGTTTACTGAAATATTCTCCTTTTTGAGCAAAGACAAAAAAGTATTGAAGGGGAAACTAACCTGGGTGCTTTTAGAGCGCATTGGAAACTACGCTTTTTATGAAGATCCTCCTACTGAATTAATAGAAAAAGCTTTTGATTTCTGCTATTGAGGTAGGGACTTTATGGATCAGATCAAAGCAAAAGAAATATTTAAAAAGGTTGAAAAGGATACCTTTTACAAAGTTTCTGCATCAGGTAATGATTTTATTGTTTACCTAAATTTTGATAGCAAAGTGACTTTAGAAGAGGGGAAAGTTCTTGCAGAAAGACTTTGTAGACCCAAGTTTAGCGTGTCCGCAGATGGATTTATCATGCTTGAAAAGCCTAAAAATTCACAAGCACAACTTGCTTGGAAATTTTACAATGCCGATGGATCAATAGCAGAAATGTGTGGCAACGGCGCACGAGCAGTAGCACGCCTTGCTTATGAATTAGCTATTATACAAGATCCCTTTTATTTGGAGACCTTGGCTGGTCTTATTTATGCAGAAGTCAAAAATAAAAGAGTAAAAATTTCCTTAGGGGTGCCTAAGGATTTAAAATTGGACCTTACAGTGCGAACAGACTACGACCTCTATTTAGCCCATTATGTGAATACAGGAGTTCCTCATATAGTGCTTTTTTGGGACAATGTGGAGGAAGCACCAGTTCAAAAATTGGGTTCAATCCTTAGGTATCATGAGATTTTTAAGCCAGCAGGAACCAATGTAAATTTTGTTGAATTAGTAAGGGAGGACAATAAAACTATTTTAAAAATAAGGACCTATGAACGTGGGGTTGAGGCAGAAACGCTTGCTTGTGGGACAGGAGCTTGCGCAGCTGCATATATCACTTACAAACAAGGACTACTTGCACCACCCATTCAACTTTTAACAAAAGGCGGAGAAATTTTAACTGTTGATATTGACATAGCTACAGAAACCCTATACCTGGAAGGTGATACTCATTTCCTATTTCAATTTACGCTATTTGAAGATGCAATACTTTAGACAAAGGAAGGAGGATTGTATGGACTTAAGGGATAAACTTTATGGATCAATAGTTGCCTTAGTAACTCCCTTTAAAGACGGGAAAATAGATGAAGAATCCTTTAGGAACTTAATAAGGTTTCATTTAAAAGAAGGCACGCACGGGCTTTTGATTTCAGGCACCACTGGTGAGTCCGCAACTTTAAGTAAGGAGGAGAAGAAAAGATTATTTGAGATAGCTTTAGAAGAGGCAAAAGGGAAGCTACCAATAATTGCTGGCACTGGGACAAATGATACCCAAAAAGCTATTGAACTTTCTGTAATGGCTGAAGAAATGGGTATGGATGCCCTTTTAATCGTGACACCCTATTATAATAAGCCAACTCAGAATGGCTTGTACGAACATTACAAAACTATAGCTTCAAAGGTGAAGATACCTATTATTCTTTATAATGTTCCTGGAAGAACTGGTGTAAATTTAATGCCAGATACCACCGTCAAGCTTGCTCAAATTGAAAACATTATAGCTATTAAAGAAGCTTGCGGTGATATGAAACAAGTAAGTGAATTAAAATTAAAGTGTCCTGATGATTTTATAATTCTATCTGGTGATGATTTTACAGCTTTCCCAACCATTACGCTCGGAGGTAAAGGTGTTATATCAGTTGCAGCAAATATTGTTCCAAAGGAGATGGCAGAACTTACAGAGGCTGCCTTACACGGAAATAATCAACGAGCCTTGCAGCTACATTTATACCTTTATCCTATTTTTAAAATTTTATTTGTTGAAACAAATCCAGTTCCTGCTAAAGAGGCTTTATATCTTATGGGGTTAATAAGTAGCCCAGAGGTGAGGCTACCTCTTACAAATTTAACAGAAAATTCTTTTAATCAGCTTAAAAGCTTATTAAGGGAATATAAATTAATATAATGTTCCACGTGGAACATCGTGGAAGCTAAGGAATTATTAAGAAAAGCTTTACAAGAAAGCCTATATTTTAAGGGCTTATCAGAACC
>JBKBTC010000077.1:0-5285 GCA_046291435.1 Caldimicrobium sp.
CCCTCCTCAAAAAGTTCATTGCTCTGTTTTAGGCTTAGATGCCTTAAAAAAAGCTATAGAAGATTACAAAAGCAAAAAATCTTCTTAACCTTAATTGTTCCAAAGATCAGTGAAAATAAGGGTTGGAGAATTTTGCTTATCTCCAGCCCTTTTTTAAAAAACAAGTATCTAAGATAATTGCCGCTTTTATTTTAAAATGTCACATCCCTTTTTTTGCAAGCTGTACCTTGCAGCTACCGCATACCGAATTTTGGGCGTATAGAAAAAAGCTCCTACGATTTATATTTAGTCAGGGATGCCTGAACTACCCAAAAATTTTCTGGCAATTCTTGAATTACCCCTACAAAATTATTTAGATTCTCTTGGTTGCCGCAGGCTTTAGCCTGCGTGGGAAAATAAAATCTGCGCAACCTAAAGGTTGCGGCTACCGAAAATCAAAAAAAATTCAAAGGGGTTTGGTAGCCGCAGGCTTTAGCCTGCGATGATAATAGAGGTTTTTGGTGATTATAGACGCTTCTTGTATCCTAGTCTTTACCTTATAGAGCACAGCAGGTCAACCTCTTTTTAAATTTATAGTCATTATTGATTATATTTATAAATATTTTCTATTTGACCTAAATAAATTGTTAAGTAAAATAATCAATAATAAAAAAATTAAAGGAGGTGGCTTTATGAGGTATGGACGATGGTTGAGAGTTTGTAGCTTTTTAATTTTGTTTCTTTTTTTAGTTTGCCCAGTTTGGGCAAAGGAGCCATTAAAGAAGGCAAAAACAGTGGATGAGTTGATTAAAATGTTTGATTCCTCATCCTGTAAGCAATGTCATCAAAAGGAGTATGAAGAGTGGTCAAAAAGCATACATGCCAGATCTCTTATAGGCACACCTCGTACTTTAGGGTCTATGGCTGGAACTATTGAAAGTTTATGGAAGGAATTTCCCTACTCAGGGGTAAAATCAGTTCAAGATTTGACTGCGGATCACCTTATGTTTTGTATGAAGTGTCATGCACCTCAAGTGAAATATGCCGAGCCTTCTGCGGCAAGGGAATTGGCTGAGCTTATTTTAAAAGCTGCTCAGGGAGATGAAGGTGCTTGGAAAAAGGTGGAGCAAGTAAATATTAATTGTTTGGTTTGCCATCAAGAAAAGGCTATCGTGCATAAATGGTTAGATGGAGAGATTGATAGAAATGCTATTTATGGGAAAAAAGAAGGAGCTCATTTTGACGCAAAATATAAAACCCTAAAGAAATCTCCTATTATTGGACAGGCAGTTTTTTGTGGACAATGCCATGGAACAGGACCAAATTTTGAATTTCCTCAACCCTCTCAATGCGCAACAGCTTATGGTAGTTATCTTCATGCCTATATTCCTTCAGGAGGCTCAAAGACCTGTCAAGATTGCCATATGAAAGAAGATGGTTTGGGGCATTTAATTCCTGCTTATATGGATAAACGGATGGTTAAGAAAGCTCTTGAATACTCAGTTGACGCAACAGGTTACTATTATCTCCATAAACCTGGAGACTTAAGACCTACGGCAAGAATTGTAGTGAAAATGAAAGGCAAAGCAGGGCATAGAATTCCTGATGGCTGACCCTCTCCAAATAAGCTGGTCCTTGAAGTGACCGGCAAAACTTCTGATGGAAAAGTAGTGTTTTCCTCTATGAAAGTTTATATGCCCATGGCATCTGGTTTTGATAGAGACAACAAGATGGCCTTTGGAGCTCACAGGAAAACTGGCTATATGGTTGATTCTTCCCTTCAACCAGGGCAAGAAAAGACAGAAATATTTGAATTTTATTTCCCCTATGAAGATGTAGAAAAAGAAGGGAAAAAAACGCGTCAAATTAAAGCAAAAGAAGTAGATGTAGAAATTCGCTTGTGGCATTTACCCAGTGCTGCTGCTGAAAATTTAGACAAGCTTGTAGCTGATAAAGACAAATTTTTATTCTTTGAGGAAAAAAGAAAGATAAAGATTAACTAAGACCTTTTAGGACTTGGGGGCTTTTGCCCCCTTTTTTAATTTTATAAAAACATAAAGGATGATAAGGATTAGACAAAATATAATCACTCCATAGGATCCTTTTTGTAAATATTCCTTTAGCAAGGCTTCATTTTTTCCAAAGTAATAACCAATTACTCCTAAAAAAGAGCACCAAATAAGTGCTCCCAGCGAGGTATAAAGACAAAAAAGAACTAAGGACATTTGAGCAAAACCCGCAGGGATAGATATAACATGTCTTAACCCGGGTAGAAGGCGTCCTATAAAGGTGCTAATATGCCCATGATTGTGCCAAAACCTTTCCATTTTAAAAAAAGAGGCTTCTGTAAGTAAGATGTAAAACCCATATTTGCGAAGAAATTTTAAAAAGGCAGGTCTCCCAAATTTTAAAGCAAGAAAATAGTTAAAAAGAGATCCAGCTAAACTACCTAAGGTTCCAGCAAAAATTACTCCCCAGAGAGAAAGCTTGCCCTTGGAGGCTAAATAAGCTGCGGGAGGAATTATTATTTCACTTGGAATAGGCACAAGAGTTGATTCAAGAGCCATAAGTAAAAAGACACCTAAATAGGAGCTTTTTTCAAACCAGGCTAAAAAGTATTGTAAAAGCTCTTTAATCCAAAGAAGGATGGTTTCCATAATGAAGATTAAGTTTAAATTATAATAGATAGAATACAAGAGCCTACACCCTCTGTTAACCCTATTTAGTAATGTCACATCCACAGTTTTGGATATTTTCAAGTAGCCGCAGGCTTTAGCCTGCGCTCCCATATATGGTTCGATGAGCATCCCTGACCGTGATTGTTCAGGCAAAAGAACTGTGGTAATCTCATCTTTAGCCTACGAAGAAAAATATGAAGATCGTACGTTCGTAGATACGAGTGTGAGTATGAACTTGTTGTAATTGAAAGTAGTAAAAAAGTGAGCCCTGACTTTTGGAATAACAGGTAGAAGCTTGCAAATTTCACTAAAAGAGATTAAATAAAGTAATATTCATTAAAATATAAAGGAGGTGCTTCTCATGATTATTATTCTTGAGCCACATATCACTCAAGATTCTCGGGAATTTAAAGATTTGATGGAATATTTAACTCGATTTCCCCACTTGCAGGTAAAGGTTATGGAGCACAAAGGAGCAACGAGGAACCTGATAGAAGTTCATCTAATAGGGGAGGATTATATGGTTTCTCAAGAAGAGGTAGAAAATTTGCCTGGGGTTGAGAAAGCGATTAAGGTGACTGCCAAATATAGATTAATAGGAAGACATTGTGCTTTAGTTGATTTAGGGTTCGAATACATGGGATTACAGTTTAATCAAGAGAGTTTCCATATTTTTGCAGGTCAGTGCGCTGTGGATACCTATGAAAATGCTGAAGCCTTATTTAAGGCTTTAAAAGAGGTAGGTCTCTGTTGTGCAAGAATGGGAGCTTATAAACCAAGGACTTCCCCTTATGATTTCCAAGGGCATGGGAAAGCTTGTTTGCCTTGGCTTTTTGAGTTAGCAGGAAAATATGGCATCAAAGTTATAGCTATGGAAGTGCTCTCTCCTCATCATATAGAGGAAATTAAAGAAAGTTTGGACGATGCAGGAAATCCCTGTGGGGTTATTTTACAAATTGGGACACGCAATGCCCAAAATTTTGAGCTCTTAAAGGAAGTAGGAAAACAACAGGAGTTTCCAGTACTTTATAAAAGAGGCTATGGACTATCCTTGGAAGAAAGCCTTAATGCAGCAGAATATATAGCCTCTGAGGGTAATACAAAAATTATCTTTTGTTTAAGAGGAGTTAGGACTCATTTAGGGGATCCTCATAGAAATTTAGTAGATTTTGCCCATGTACCCGTTGTGAAGCGTCTTACACGATTACCTGTATGTATTGATCCCTCCCATCCTATTGGTTCAAAGGTAAAGTCGCCCGATGGAATAAGAGAAATATACCATGCAGCGGCTCAAGGTGTGATATGCGGAGCCAATGCTATTTTAATAGAATTTCATCCGCAACCAGAAAAAGCCCTTTGTGATGGTCCTCAAAGCCTACCCCTCTCAGAATTGCCCCTATTTTTAGATTATATCCAAAAGGTCAGAGAAACCTACTTAGAACTTAAAAAATTAGTAAGCTCTTTTAAAGCTTAAGGTGGGGGACTAAAATGAGAGTAAGCCCATATATATTTAGAGAATATGATATAAGGGGAAAAGTGGGCGAGGATTTTACAGAAGATGTAGTATTCTTAGTAGGCAAAGCTTATGGTACTACCGTTAAAAGAAGAGGAGGAAAAAAAGTAGTCTGTGGAAGAGACGGACGACTATCTGGAAAAACCCTTCAGGAAGCCCTTATCAAAGGAATTCTCTCCACAGGAGTAAATGTAATAGATATAGGTATTACTCCCACACCAGTTATGTATTTTTCTTTATTCTATTTGGAGGATATAGGTGGAGGAATACAGGTTACAGGTTCCCATAACCCCCCTGAATACAATGGATTAAAAATTTGTATGGGAAAAGAAACCCTTTATGGTAAAGAAATACAAGCATTAAGAGAATTGATCGAAAAAGAGGATTTTGAAAAGGGCAATGGAGCTTTCTCTACAAAAGAGGTATTAGAAGACTATATAGATTATCTTTCGCAAAATATCCATTTAAAAAGATCTTTAAAATTAGCTCTTGATCCAGGAAATGGTGTTTGTGCTTTAACTGCACCTGTTATTTTTGAGAAGCTTGGCTGCAAAATAGAATGTCTCTTTTGTGAAGTAGATGGAACATTTCCCAATCATCATCCCGACCCGGTTGTACCGGAAAACCTAAAAGACTTAAAGGAGACAGTTTTAAGAAAAGGGTTAGAAGTGGGATTCGGCTATGATGGGGATGGAGATAGACTGGGAGTGATTGATGAAAAAGGGAATATTATTTGGGGTGATCAGCTTCTTATTATTTTTGCTGAAGAGCTATTAAAGCAACATCCTAAAGCAAAAATTATCGGTGAAGTAAAATGTTCTCGTGTGATGTACGAAAGAATATCCCAACTGGGTGGAACTCCCATTATGTGGAAAACAGGACATTCTTTGATAAAGAATAAGATGAAAGAGACAGGAGCGCTTTTAGCAGGGGAGATGAGTGGACATATTTTTTTTGCTGATAGATGGTTTGGCTTTGATGATGGAGTCTATGCCAGTTTAAGATTGGCTGAAATTTTATCCCAATCAGATAAACCTCTTTCTTCATTTTTAGAGGGTTTACCTAAAATGATTTCAACACCCGAAATACGTACAACTTGCCCAGATGAAATTAAG
>JBKBTC010000078.1:0-5236 GCA_046291435.1 Caldimicrobium sp.
TTCCCATGTTTCCTTAATAATGAAGCAAGGTACTGCCTGTCCATTTTCAGCATCTTGTGGAGTTCATTAAGTATCTGAGTTTTCTTCCTCCAAACTTGTTAAATTTCAAATCAAAAAGGAATTTTAAAGGATCTTTATTTATTTTGTAAATTATGAGGAAACAACCCCATTTCGAAGAGATTATTTTTGAGGAAACGCGGGGGTCTTGTAAATAAATTAATTATGAGGTAAAATTATGTATGTAAATGCCGAGGTGGCGGAACAGGCAGACGCGGTGGACTCAAAATCCACTGGGGTTCACCCCCGTGCGGGTTCAACTCCCGCCCTCGGCACTCTTATGTAACAGTTGAATTAAATAATCAATTGCTTTCATCCCTTAATATTTCAAGGCTTTTAATATAGAAATCCATTCCGCCAATGATTTTAGTTTCAAATCCTTCACAATAGGGACATTTGGAGTTTGGGTGCTTCGGTTCAAAAACTATCTCACATTTTGTACAAAATATTTTAAGCTTTTCTTTTTCAAAAATAATTTTAGCCTCACTTAAGAGGGTCCCCTCTTTAAAAGTTTCAATTACTGTTTTTAGATATTCCTCTTCCACTCCAGAAAATTCACCTATGACAAATATAACTTTTTTAAGTTGAGACGAGGGATAAGCCTCAAGGATTTTTTCTAAATGACATAGAATATTGAGAAATAACGAATATTCATGCATTGAAGAGGGTACTTCAAACGCCCCCAACGGGATTCGAACCCGTGTCTCTGGCGTGAGAGGCCAGTATCCTAGGCCACTAGACGATGGGGGCTTTATATCTACTTTATATGTATCTTTTGCTTCTTTAATAAATTAACCTAAATCAGCTCATTTGTCAAGGCATGGCGTTTCCTCAAAAATAATCTCTTCGAAATGGAATTAGTTCCTCGCAATATACATCTGGTAGCCGCAGGCTTTAGCCTGCGAGTAAAAAGCAGGTTATCTTTGGAGGAAGGCGCGGAAAATTAGAAAAAGGAGAAGGTGACCTTTGAAAATAGTAAAAAAGTGTGACATAGTTATAGGAATAACACTCATTTGTCAAGGCAAGGGAAGGTGAAAAGGTATTCATCTTGTTTTTTTTAAAATTAAGATTAAATTTTACACATGCTTGGATGCTGGGAAATCCACATCCAGGCTTGAAAATAAATTAAAGGAGGTTGGCAATGCCATTAGATCCCGAGGTAAAAGTACAAATTATTAATCAATTTCAAAGACACCCTCAAGACACAGGCTCTCCAGAAGTTCAAGTAGCTTTGTTAACTGCAAGAATTAAGCAATTAGAAGAGCATCTCAAAATTCACAAAAAGGATTTCCATTCAAGAAGGGGATTAATGAAACTTATAGGTCAAAGAAGAGCTCTTCTGGACTATCTAAAGAGAACTGATTTTATGCGTTATCAGGTTCTTCTACAAAAATTGGGTTTAAAAAAGTAAAACCTTTATTACTTTTATAATAAGGCGTCCCCAGAAAGGGGCGCCCTCCTGTTTTATTTCTTATAGCCAACCAAGCTTTTCATAAAAAACTCTTCCTGTTCCAGCAGGAATTAGTCTTCCAATTATGACATTTTCTTTTAAACCACGAAGATAATCTATTTTTCCAGCAAGGGATGCTTCCGTTAACACCCTTGTAGTTTCTTGGAAAGAGGCAGCAGCTAACCATGAATCTGTTAAAAGCGCAGCTTTGGTTATACCTAAAATTACAGGTTCTGCAACTGCAGGTTTCCCTCCTTGAGCAATAGTCTTTTCGTTTTCCTCTTCAAAGCGTGCTTTGTCTACATATTCACCTATCATGAATTGAGTATCTCCTGGATCTTTAATCTTAACTTTTTTGAGCATTTGTCTTACTATCACCTCAAAATGCTTATCATTAATCTTAACTCCCTGTAATCTATAAACCTCTTGAATTTCCTCTACTAAAAATCTGGCTACACCTTTCACTCCTGACACTTTTAGAATATCATGAGGATTTGGTGATCCTTCAATAAGAGGTTCTCCAGGTTTTACTAAATCTCCCTCTCTAACAACGATATGTTTCCCTTTGGGAAGTAAATATTCTTTTGGTTCTCCAATCTCTGGCTGAATAACTAATTTCTTTCTGCCACGCACTTCTTTTTCAAATATAACTCTTCCCTCAATTTCACTTATCGTAGCACTTTCTTCAGACTTTCTTGCTTCAAAAAGGTCTGTAACCTTTGGCAAACCTCCAGTAATGTCCTTAGCTTTAAGAGTTTCTCTGGGTATACGAGCCACAATATCGCCTGCCTCAACATATTCTCCCTCTTGCACGCTAATGATAGCACCTATAGGTAATTCATATCTTGCTTTACCTCTTCCTTCAGGTAAATCTATAGTTCGTCCTTTTTCGTCCTTAATAGAGATTCTTGGTCTATAATCAGTAAGTTTATAGTCTCTCACTACGATGGTTATTCTTCCTGTAGTTGGGTCTATTTTCTCATCCACAGTAATACCATTAATAATATCTCCAAATTTTACATATCCAGAAACTTCAGTGATTATGGGAGTAGTGTAGGGATCCCATTCTACCAAAAGAGTCCCATGTTTTATCTTCTCTCCCTCTTCTACCTTTATTTTTGCTCCATAAACAACGGGATATTTTTCTAAAATTCTTCCATCGGGACCCTCAATAGCAATCTCACCATTACGGTTAAGTGCTACCAGAGAACCATCAGACTTTCTAACCGCTTTTACATTTATAAATTTTACTTTTCCTTGAGTTTGGGCTACATGTTGACTTTGCTCTAATGCTTTACCTACGGCTCCTCCAATATGGAAGGTTCTCATAGTAAGCTGTGTTCCAGGTTCTCCAATAGATTGCGCAGCTATAATTCCAACAGCTTCCCCAATTTCAACCAATCTTCCAGTAGCTAAATCTCTCCCATAACATTTTCTACAAACGCCAAATTTTGCTTCACAAGTTAACACTGAACGAATTTCTACTTTTTCTATTCCTGCATCCTTTAATTTTTTAGCCTTGGCTTCATCTATTTCTTCATTAGCTTTGACTAATACCTCACCAGTTATAGGATCTTCAATGTCTCTTAACGCAACTCTTCCTAATACTCTATCCCATACTGGTTCAATTATTTCTCCCCCTTCAATCAAATGTCCTATTTCAATTCCATCAATGGTTCCACAATCTTCTTCACTAACTATACAATCTTGAGCAACATCTACTAATTTTCTTGTTAAATATCCAGCATTAGCAGTTTTAAGAGCTGTGTCTGCAAGTCCTTTTCTTGCCCCGTGTGTAGAGACGAAATATTCTAACACTGAAAGTCCCTCACGAAAGTTGCTTTTTATAGGTGTTTCTATAATGGCACCAGATGGTTTTGCCATAAGACCTCTCATTCCAGCAAGTTGTCTTATCTGATCCTTTGACCCACGAGCTCCTGAAAAGGCCATAATATAAACTGGATTAAAACTTGGACCAATGATTTTTTCTCCATTTGGTCCCTCATAGACCTTTGTCTCCATTTTTTTTATCATTTCCTCTGTGATTTTCTCCGTAGTAGTTGCCCAAATATCAATAGCCTTATTATATCTTTCTGAATCAGTAATTAATCCTTCTTGATATTGTTCCCATAGCTCAGCAATTTTTTTCTCCGCCTCTTTTAAAATCTCTATCTTCTTTTCGGGAATGGTTAAATAATCTACAGAAATAGATAGCCCAGCACGGGTTGCCATCTTAAACCCAAGGTCTTTAATTTTATCAGCAAAAATTACTGTCTTTTTAAGACCTGCTCTTCTATAGGAGATATTAATTAGCTCTTGAAGTTCCTTTTTTCTTAAGGGCTTGTTATATTCTTCAAAGGGAATTTCCTCAGGGACAATAGTTGAAAAAATTACCCTTCCCACAGTTGTTTTCACCAATTTATCTTTCATTCTTACCTTAATTTTAGCCTGTAGATGCACCTCACCTAAACTATAAGCTAAGAACACCTCATCTATACTTTTAAAAATTTTGCCTTCTCCTTTAGCAAAGGGTCTCTCCATAGTCATGTAAAAACACCCTAAAACCATATCCTGTGTGGGGTAAACTACAGGGATCCCATTAGCAGGAAGTAAAATGTTGTTCGTAGAAAGGATAAGAACTCTGTTTTCCACTTGAGCTTCAACGGATAAGGGAACATGGACTGCCATCTGATCACCATCAAAGTCAGCATTATATGCTACACATACCAGAGGATGTAGTTGAATCGCTTTGGTATCAATAAGCACAGGTTCAAAGCCTTGAATTCCCAGTCTATGAAGGGTAGGAGCTCTATTTAACATTACAGGATGCTCTCTCACTATTTCCTCTAATGCATCCCATACCACCATGTGTTCTTCTTCCACAAGTTTTTTGGCTATTTTAATATTGGTTGCATAGCCATTTCTTTCAAGCCAACCATAAATAAAAGGTTTAAATAATTCTAAAGCCATCTTTTTAGGGAGCCCACATTGATGCATCTTCAACTCAGGTCCCGCCACGATCACTGACCTTCCAGAAAAGTCAACTCTTTTCCCTAAAAGATTTTGCCTAAATCTTCCCTGTTTGCCCTTTAACACATCTGTTAAACTTTTAAGAGGTCTACTATTGGCACCTGTTACCGGTCTTCCTCTCCTACCATTATCAAAAAGGGCATCTACTGCCTCCTGAAGCATTCTTTTTTCATTTTTCAAAATAATCTCAGGGGCATCTAACTCTATCAATTTCTTTAACCTTACATTTCTATTAATAACCCTTCTATACAAATCGTTTAAATCAGAGGTTGCAAATCTTCCCCCTTCTAATGGCACAAGCGGTCTAATCTCTGGTGGAATGACAGGAATTACTTGCATAATCATCCATTCAGGTCTATTTCCTGATTCAAGAAAATATCTGATAAGCTGAAGCCTTTTACCTAATTTTTTTCTCCTGGATTCACTATGGGTAGTTTGAATTTCTACTGCAATATCCTTGGATAATTTTTCTAAATCAAGCTTTTTTAATAGTTCAACTATAGCTTCAGCTCCCGTCCCAATTTTTAACCTATCTCCATAAGTCTCCATTAAATAATAATATTTCTCCTCATTTAGGATCGTCCCAACAGGATATTCCTCTAAAGCACTTTCAATAACAACATATTTTTCTAAATAGAGGATTGACTCAACCTCTTTTAAAGTTAAATCTAAGAGCAAACCAATTTTTGAAGGAATACT
>JBKBTC010000079.1:0-5208 GCA_046291435.1 Caldimicrobium sp.
GGCACAAATTCCACTGTCTCTTTTTCAAGGTCTGCTAAAAGTTCATGGGCAAGCCGAGTAAGCCTTACCTCTGTATATCTCATAGCAGCTGGAGCATCTCCATCTATTGACCCAAAATTCCCTTGACCATCAATTAAGGGATACCGCATGGTAAAGTCTTGAGCCATCCTAACGATGGCATCATAAACAGGTATATCTCCATGAGGATGATATTTACCAATAACCTCTCCCACGATCCTTGCACTTTTCTTGAAAGGCTTGTTCCAATCATTCCCCGTTTCATACATAGCATAAAGAATCCTTCGCTGGACAGGCTTTAATCCATCTCGCACATCAGGCAAAGCTCTCCCTACGATTACACTCATCGCATAATCTAAATAACTTTCCTTTAATTCCTCCTCTAAAGGTACAAGTACAATCTCACCCATCTCTTCTCACCTTCTTTTAATGAGTTTTAAGTTTATTCAAACTCTCTTCCATATAAGCTCTTACTTTATCAGCCAAAATATTTTTATCCCTAAGAGAGAGAAAGTCTGTAGAAAATAGGGGACCTACGATTATTTTTACTTCTCTATCTCTTAGTCTAAACCAAAGGGATCCCTTAGGCAAAATTTTAAAGGTGCCCCATATCACTACGGGACACACTTCAACCCCTGCCTTTATGGGAATTAAAAATCCTGCTTTCTTGAAGGGCAAAAGTGAACCATCCTTGCTCCTTGTGCCTTCAGGAAAAATAACTAAAGAATGCCCCTCTTTAATGCGCTCTACACAAGCATATAAACTTTTTAACCCTTCCTTAGGGTCTTCTCTTTCAACGGGTATATATCCCAAAACAGAAATGCCCCATCCAAAAAAGGGAATTTTAAAAAGACTTCTCTTGGCTAAAAATCTTATATCATAATCTTTTAAAAGTGCCTCTAATACAGGTATATCAAGTTGACTTTGATGATTACACATAAAGACATATTTTTTCCCCTTAGGTGGAAGCCCTCCTTCTACAACTCTAATTTTAATTCCTAATATAAATACTAAACCTCTACACCAAAGAGTAGCCAAAGCTTTTCTTTTCGTCAACAAGGCAAGAAAACCAACGATTGGCACTGTAATGAGAATATATAGCCATAAAAAAACATTTTTCAAAATTTCCGAAAGAAATCCCATTGTTTCTAAATTCTTAAGAAATTTCTAAGAAGTTTAACCCCTTCAGGAAGATCTTCTCCTGTAAAATCCCATGCTATGGGAGGTGTTTTAAGTTTCATCCAAGCGCTTAAAGAGGTACCAATAGATTCTGGATGAAACTGTACCCCTTCTAAAGGAAATTCTTTATGCCTTACGCCCATAATCTCTCCATCTTCGCTCCTTGCAGTGATTTCAAGCAGGGGAGGAAGACTATCAGGATCTATAGCTAAGGAATGATATCTCATAGCCTGAAAAGGATTAGGAAGCTCTGTAAATACTCCCTTTCCGTCGTGATAAATGGTAGAAATTTTTCCGTGCATAAGCCTCTTTGCTCTAATGATCCTACCTCCTAAGGCATAAGCTATACACTGATGCCCTAAACAAACGCCAAGTATAGGAAACTCACCTGCCATCTCTTTAATTATTGCTACTGAAATACCTGCCTCCCTTGGAGTGCATGGACCAGGAGAAATAATAATATGAGTAGGCTTTAACCTTCTAATCTCTTCAACGGTAATCTCATCATTTCTAAAAACTATTACCTCTCCCGACCAGAGCTTCTCTACCATTATTCCTACTAATTGCACTAAGTTATAAGTAAAGGAATCGTAATTGTCAATTACTAATATCCTCTTCATAGAAAATATCCCTTACCAAAAAGTTCTAAAGCTTTCTCTAAGGCTTTGGCTTTATTAATCGTCTCTTCATATTCCTTTTCAGGGACGGAGTCTACCACAATTCCTGCTCCTGCCTGCAAGTAAAGACGATTTTTTTTCTGAAAAAAGGTTCTAATGGTTATACAAAAATCCATGTTCTGAGAAAAGCTAAAATATCCCACCGCTCCGGCATAAGGTCCTCTTGCCCTTTGTTCAAGCTCACTGATTATCTCCATAGCTCTAATCTTTGGAGCTCCAGAGACAGTTCCTGCAGGAAAAGAAGCTCTAAAGGCTGAAAACATATCTTCTCCCTCTTTGAGCTCCCCTTTAACCCCTGAGACAAGGTGCATAACATGGGAATAGCGCTCAACAGTTAATAATTCATATACTTCAACAGTGCCATACCTGGATACCCTTCCTAAGTCATTTCTACCAAGGTCAACAAGCATAATATGCTCAGCAAGCTCTTTCACATCTTCTCTTAATTCCTTCTCTAAAGCCATATCTTCCTCTTCAGTGTCTCCCCTTTTCCTCGTTCCAGCAATAGGTCTTGTTTCAACTCGCCTCCCCTCCGTGCGAATTAGTATCTCTGGTGAAGAACCAATAAGGACTTCATCCTCTAACTTTAAATAAAACATATAGGGAGAAGGATTAATTTTTCTAAGCCCTCTATAAAGAAGAAAAGAGCTCTGGGGATTGAGAAATAGTTCATCTTCTAAAAAAAACCTCTGAGATAGCACAACTTGTATTATATCCCCAGCTTCAATATATTCCTTTGCCCTTTTAACCATCTCTAAAAAGGTATTTTTTTCTATCTCAGGACTAAGAAGGAGCTCTTTTTTTACTTGAGGCACCTCTAACTTTCTCTCTTTTAAGGTGGTGATTACTTTTTTTAATTTATTTACACCCTCTTCATATAGCCTCTTTAAGTCTTCCCCCTCTAAAAAAACTAAACTAAGTACCAAATAAGTATGCTTTAGCCTATCATAGATAAGAATTAGTTTTGGAAAGATAAAAAACAGGTCATAAAAATGAAGAGTATCTTCTCCCCTTGGTACACGCTTCTCAAAAAATGAAACCATCTCATAACTTACATATCCTACCGCTCCTCCCCAAAACCTTGGCAATTCCTTTATAAAAGGAGCTTTATATCTCATAAGAAGCCTTTTTAATTCCTCTAAGGGATTATCTGAAGTGTATTGGATAATTTTTTCTTGTTTAAAGATGATTTTTTCTCCTTTACTTTTAAAGATCAGGTGAGGTTCTAAACCGATAAAACTAAAACGAGCCCATTTTTCAGGACCTTCCATACTCTCCAAAAGAAATATATATTCCCCTTCATTAAATAACTTATAAAAAAGTGAAATTGGTGTTTCTAAGTCTGCAGGAATTTCCGTATAGAGAGGAATAACATTATAGTTTTCGGATAGTTTTAAAAATTCCTCTAACTTAGGGTAAATTTCCACTTTCCATCCCCTTTAAGTAATCCGCAAGCACTTTTATATCTACTTTTTCTTGCTTACCTACTTGCAAATTTTTTACAAGAATTTTTTCTTCTTTTAGCTCATCCTCTCCTAATATCAGAGCATATTTTGCCAGCAATTTGTCAGCTTCTCTAAGCATAGCCTTTAGACTTTTATCTTCAAAAAAGGCTTCAATTTTAAAGCCCTTTTTTCTCAAAGAACTAACGATAGATAATCCTTCTTCCTTTGCTTTATCTCCAAGAGGAATAAAAACTGCTATAGGCTTTAGCTCCTCAGCTAAAAAGGGGGGAATTTCTTCTTCCCCAAAAAGGGAAAGTGCCCATCTTTCAAGACCAATGGCAAAACCTATTGCAGGAAGCTCCGGTCCTCCCAGTTCCTTGACTAAATAATCATACCTACCACCAGCACATACCGTATCTTGAGCCCCAAGCCCCTTTGCCTTAATTTCAAAAATGGTCCTTACATAATAATCAAGCCCTCTAACTAAATAAGGATTAACTCTATAATCAATCTCCCTCTTTTCAAGGAGTTCTCTAAGCCTTTGAAAATGAATTTGGCATTCCTCACAAAGAAATTGTGAGATAAACTTAAGCCCCCTTAGTTCTTCTTTACAATTTTCATTTTTGCAATCAAGAACTCTTAAGGGGTTGCGTGTAATCCTCTCTTGACAAGTTTTACAAAACTTTTCAGCTTTCTTCTCAAGTTCTTCCTTTAGATATGCCTTGTAGGTAGGTCTGCACTTAGGGCACCCCAGTGAATTTATTTCAAGAGTAAAAATCTTTTCATCACTTTTTTGGAAATGTTTTAGCGGCTCCTCTAAGATGGATAAAGCCAATTCTAAAAGTTCCACCTCGTAATAGGGAGTCAATGGTCCTAAAAATTCTACATCTATTTGATAGAACTCCCTTAATCTTCCCTTTTGAGGGCGTTCATGACGAAACATTGGACCAATAGTAAAAAGCTTCAGTGGTTTTGGTCTTATGTATAAACCATGTTCAATCACCAACCTACATACACCTGCGGTTGCCTCTGGTCTTAAAGTTAAATATTCTTGGTTTCTATCTTGAAAAGTATAGGTCTCCTTTTGCACAATATCTGTAACCTCTCCTATAGACCTAACAAAAAGCTCCGTCTTCTCAAGTATAGGAATTTTTATCTCTTTAAAATTTGCCTTATGTAAATAGGTTCTTGCGGTCTCTATTAAATATTGAAACTTTACAAAATCTTCTGGTAGCCAATCTTTAAAGCCTCTTACCGCTTGAACTTTCATCTAAGATCTTCTCCCCATCTTCTTGGAAAAGAAATTCCCCCTAAAGGGACATATACCCTTTCATATCCTTCAGCCTTAAGAATTCTTGCAACTTCATAGGATCTGCGAGAAGAATTACAAATCAAAATTATATCTTTGTCTCGAGGAACTAAATTTAGGTGTTTCCTGAATTCTTGATAAAGAAGGTTAACAACATTTTTATATTTATTTACCATAAATTTGGCTTCCTTTGGGTGTCTAAGGTCAATTACTAAGGTATTGGGATCCCCTTCTTTTAGGCGTCTAATTACTTCTTCCCAATCCACAGGTTTAAAGAGTCCATTTAGTATATTTTCTGCCACATGAGCGGTATCATGAATGGGATCCAAGGCAGAATTAAAGGGAGGTGCGTAGGCAAGTTCAAGGTCAATTAAGTCCTCTACTAATGGTTTATAGGGAAGGATACTTGAAAGGGAATGAATTCTTGCTAAGGTGCCATCCGTAAAAGGTCCCACTGCTTGAAACCCAAGGACACGAGTGGTTTTTCTATCAAAGATTAAGGCATAGTAGGCATATTTCGCATCCGGATAAAAATGAGATCTTTCTGTTTGGTTATTTAAGGCATATTCAGGGTCAAACC
>JBKBTC010000080.1:0-5195 GCA_046291435.1 Caldimicrobium sp.
CTCCTTTACCTGAATATTTTCAAGTATCTCTACCAAGCCTAAAGTTAAGAGCTTTAATATCTACACTGCTTAGCCCTTGACATTGTTTCTATTTTAAATGTCAAATCCCTTATCTCTGGTAGCCACAGGCTTTAGCCTGTGTGAAAATAAAAAGGTGCAACCTAAAGGTTGCTGCTATCTAATGCGTGGAAACCCAATAAAATGCGCAAGCTGAAGTTTGCGGCTACTGAATACAATGGAAATTCTTGGGCGACTCAAAAATCCCCTACAAAAGATTTATGGGCGCATATACATACTCCCCTACAAAATTTTATTCTCTGGTAGCCGCAGGCTTTAGCCTGCGAAAGAACATTAGTGCAACATTCAAGTAAAAACTGGGAGAAGGAGGATATGACAATTAAATGAAAAAGTGTCACCTTGCTATAAGAATAATACCCTCATTAGCTCTTGACAAAAAAGCTTTTTGGGAGTTTTTTATATCTTATCACAACCAAAAGGAGTAAGAGGATGTGCCAGGCAAAAATTTGGGTCCTTAGTCAAGGACAAGAAAAAGAAATTGCCCGGGATATAACGCATTTAGAAGTTTTGGGAGAGGAAATTGTTTTAAAGAGCTTTTTTGAAGCTCCAAAACGGATTAAAGGGAAAATAAGGGAGATTGATTTTTTAAAAGCAAAGGTTTTGATTGAAAGCGATGAAAGTTCAGGATTGGGCTAAAGAAGAAATAGTTCTCTGTGTAAGGTGTGCCTGGAGAGAATTTTGTACTAAAAAATTTACCATGGACAATACTAAACCTATTAAGTGTCCAGACTTTTCTTTGGATTATGAACTGATTAAAAAGGAGAAAGAAGGTGATAAGGAGAAAGATTAAAGAAAAGTTATACGAGATTCTTAAGGAGGTTTATAAAGTCTCAGAGGAAATAATTTTTGAAGTGGAAAAACCTAAGCAAAAAACCTATGGTGATTATTCTACTAATCTTGCTTTAGTATTAAAAGGAAAATTAAAAGAAGACGCAAAAGAGATAGCTCAAAAGATAGTTCATAAGCTTTCTTCAGATCCTTTCTTTACAAAAATGGAAATAGCAGGACCAGGTTTTATCAATTTTTGGATAAATCCAGAGGTTTATATAGAGAATTTGAGAAATATTCTCAGAGAGGATGAAAATTACGGTAATCTTGAAATTGGGAAGGGTAAAAGAGTTATTATAGAGTTTGTGTCTGCGAATCCTACAGGTCCCCTTCATATTGGGCATGGAAGAGGTGCTGCCTATGGTGATGCCCTGGCAAGAATTTTTAAAAAAGCTGGCTTTGAAGTCTTAAAAGAATACTATATAAATGATCGCGGCACACAAATGGATATTCTTGGTGCTTCTGTTTATTTAAGAGCAAAAGAGTTATCTGGATACCCTATAAATTTCCCCGATGACTATTATCAAGGAGCATATATATATGATATTGCCAGGGAAGCTTTAATGCTATATCCTGACCTCTTAAGAAAGGATGAAAAAGTTGCTATAAATATTTGCCGAAATATAGCTATAGAAACTATTTTAAATGGTATAAAAGAAGACCTTGAAAGATTCAGAGTTTATTACGACAACTGGTATTCAGAAAACAGCTTATATGAAAAGGGTTTAGTAAATGAATGTATAAATAAACTTAAAGAGAAAGATTTGATCTATGAAAAGGATAGAGCTTTGTGGTTTAAATCTTCTTTATTTGGGGATGAAAAAGACCGTGTAATCCGAAAAGCAACAGGAGAGTGGACTTATTTTGCAAGCGATATAAGTTATCACTATGAAAAATTTGTGAAAAGGGGATTTAATTTGGCAGTCAATTTATGGGGAGCAGATCATCATGGATATGTAGCAAGATTAAAAGGTGCTGTAGAAGCTCTAAACATAGATCCAAAAAATTTAAAAATAATCTTAATTCAAATGGTGAACTTGATAGATGCGGGCAGAATTAAGAGCATGTCAACAAGGAAAGCAGAATATGTTGAATTGAGAGAATTAGTTAATGAAGTAGGTGTAGATGCAGTGAGATTTATCTTTCTTTCAAGAAGCGCTGATTCACCTTTAGATTTTGATGTAGAATTAGCAAAAAAGCAGACTCAGGAAAACCCGGTCTATTATGTGCAATATGCACATGCGAGAATTTGTTCTGTTATGGAAAAGGCGCAAATAAAAGGGTTAGATATTAATAAAATTAGAGAGGCTGACTTATCATTATTACAAGAAAAAGAAGAAATAGAGATCCTTAAAAAACTTTCAGAGTTTCCCGATGAAGTTGAAATGGCAGTTAATCAATTAGCCCCATATAAGATAATTTATTACCTGTTAGACCTTGCAGGATTATTTCATGAATATTATAATAAATTTCGTATAATAACGGAGGATAAACCTTTGAGTTTGGCAAGGCTATCACTCTCCAGGGGATGTCAAATCCTTTTAAAGGAGGGTTTGAATTTATTAGGAATAGATAGTCCAAATAAAATGTAAGGGGGCAGTATATGGATGAGAAAAAATTTAAGTTTGAATTGAGCCGTTTAGGTTTAGTTTTTGTAATACTTTTTGCTCTCTGTTTATTAGTGTGGACTTTTATATTAGGTGTATGGATTGGGACAAAAATTGGAGGAAAACCTCAAGCGGAAGAATTGGCTGTGGAAAGCAATAAAGAATTAGTAGCACCTGCACCATCTTTACCTCAAAATCAAACTGCAGGACTTAATGCTACCCATAGTAATGAAACAGCAAATGCCACCCCTCAACCACCCCAAGAGGCGCAAGTTGCTATCAAGAAAGAAGAAAGTAAACCATCTGAGACTCAAGAAAAGAAGGAAGTAAAGGAACCACAAGTAAGTACAAAGGAAGCGACAAAAAAAGAAGAGAAAAAAGAAGTTAAAAAAGAGATAGCCAAAAAAGAACCAGTTAAAAAAGAAGCCCCAACTTATCAGAAAAAGGAAGTGGCACAACTTGCCTCAAAAGTCAAGGGCGAAGAAACAACCGCTGGTGCCGGTTTTTTTGCTTTACAAGTAGGAGCTTTTTCTCATAAAGAAAAAGCCGAAGAAATGAAGAAAAAGGCAGAGAAAATGGGATATATAGCTCAGGTAAAAGAAGTTAATATGGAAGGGAAAAATTTGTATAAAGTATTTGTAGGAAAATATTTTAAACGAGAAGAAGCAGAACAGGCTATACCCGCAGTAAAGAGTAACCTTGGGGTGGAGAGACCCTTTATAGTTGAGATAAAGTAATATATCGAGGAACTGCTTGCAAATAAGAAAGGCTAAATTATCTGATGTAAAATATATATATAAACTTATTTTACATTTTTCTAAAAAGGGGGATGTTATTCCTCGACCTTTATCTGAATTATATGAGAAGGTAAGAGAATTTTTTGTAGCTGAAGATAAAGATTTAATAATTGGAGTCTGTTCCTTGCATATTCTGTGGGAAGATCTTGCTGAGATACGGTCTTTAGTAGTAAATGAAGAAAATCAGAGAAAAGGAATAGGAAGAAAACTTGTGGAAGCATCCTTAAAGGAAGCAAGAGACCTTGGAATTCCTAAGATATTTGTATTAACCACTAATCCGGATTTTTTTAAAAAATTAGGATTTAAGGAGGTCTCAAAACAGGAGCTACCCCAAAAGGTTTGGGCAGATTGCATAAAGTGTTCTAAGTTTCCAGATTGTGATGAAATACCTCTTATAAGAGAATTAGATTGATTAAATGAGGACGATTTGTGAAAAAAAGAACAATTCTTGACTTGATTTAATAAGTTGTTAAAATATAAAATAAAAAAGAAAAATATATAATAAAATAGATAAAGGAGGTGGGTTTATGCCAACAGTTGAGTACAAAGGTAAAGTGTTTGAGCTTGATGAGGATGGTTTTCTTTTAGGTGGTTTAGACGCTTGGTGTCAAGAATGGGTTCAGTATGTTAAAGAACTGGAAGGAATACAGGAGCTTACTGAGGAACATTGGAAGATTATTAACATCTTGCAAGACTATTACAGGAAAAATGGTGTTGCACCCATGGTTAGGATTCTTTCCAAGGTTACAGGTTATCCTTTGAAAAAGATTTACGAATTATTCCCCTCTGGTCCTGGAAAGGGTGCCTGTAAGATGGCTGGGCTTCCTAAACCTACAGGCTGCGTGTAGTATCAAGCATACTTGGGCACGCTTTGGCGTGCCCTTTCTAATTTATGTATCTATTTTTTAAAAATATATTAAATTTTAGATTTTTAATATTTCTAGTAGTAATTTACTTGTTTGTATTCTCCAGTTTATCAGCTCAAGAGAAGATTGATATTAATAAAGCTGATTTGCAACAGTTAAAAGCACTGCCTGGCATTGGAGAAGCAACTGCAAAAGCTATAATAGAATTAAGAGATAAAAAAGGTGGATTTAAGTCAATTGATGAATTAAAGGAAGTGAAAGGAATAGGGGATAAAAAATTAGAAGTACTAAAGCAGTACTTAACTGTCGGTGGACAACTTACAAATACCCCATTATCACCCTCTCTAATTAACGAGTCAGATCAATTTAAAGATGTAAATAGAGGTAAAATTTATATGTATAGAGATGAAAAGGGAATACTTCATTATACTCAATTTCCAGAGACAGTCCCTGAAAAATATAGAAAATCTTTAAAACCAGTTAACTAAGGATTCATGTTTAAAGTTATTTTTCTTGATGCTGAGGGAACCTTTCTAAAATTCAACCCCTCTTTAGGAAAAATTTATAGGAATCTTTGGAAGGAATATGGGATAGAGATTAATGAAGTAAAGACAGCAAAAAAACTCAGGGAAGAATTTAAAAAGGTTTTTAAAGAGGAATTAGGAGCTGTAAATTTAACTGGAGAAAAATGCAAAGAGGGATGGAAAGAAGTATTTTTTAGAGTCTTTATAGAGTATAGTAAATATCCTTTTTTTGAAGAAGTATTTATTAAAGCCTATAAATATTTTTCTCAACCAGATTGTGTAGAAATAGTTCCAAGGTTTGACGAATTTATCAAAGAGGTAAAAAAGCATAAGCTTAAACTTGGAGTTATTAGCAATTGGGATTGTAGACTTTATTCTGTTTTAGAAGGGCATAATCTTCTTAAGGAATTTAACGCAGTTTTTATTGGTTGTGAAGTAGGCTTTTTAAAGCCAAAATTAGAAATATTTGAAAGAGCTCTTAATTTTTTTAAAGTG
>JBKBTC010000081.1:0-5128 GCA_046291435.1 Caldimicrobium sp.
CTGCAAAATCTATTAGGATCTCTTTACCCAAATTTAGTTTAATAGGTGCTACAAATAAGCCCAATCTTCTACTTGAGCCCCTTATTGACAGGTTCCACCTGTCTTTTAAACTGGAGTATTATTCTGAAGAGGAACTTAAGCTTATTCTTCAGAAGGCTTCAGAAGCTTTAAATATAGTGCTTCCAGATGAGGGGGCTTTAAAATTAGCTAAAGCCTCAAAAGGTATTCCAAGGCAAGCTCTTAACCTACTTAGAAGACTTAGAGAGTTTGTATACCATAAGAGAAAAGTGAAAAAGGTAAGTTTTATTGAAATAAAGAAAGAGGAAGTAGAAGAGTTTTTTAAACTTTTAGACATTGATGAGTGGGGGTTAACCCCATCAGATAGAAGATGTCTCCTAACCCTTTATAAGCTTTACAATGGTGGTCCTGTGGGATTAAATGCCTTAGCCTTAGCTTCTAAAATTAGCCCAGAAGAATTAGAGACGATTTGTGAGCCCTCGCTTATAAGATTAGGCTTTCTTGCAAGAACCAAACGGGGAAGAATCTTAACTAAATTAGGAGAAGATTATCTAAAAAAGAGGAATCTATTAAATGTCACTCTTTAAAATTTCTCCCTGGCACCTCCTTGAGAAAAAGGGGAAAGAAAAAATTGTAGGAATCACTGCCTATGATTATACTTCAGCCAAATTGGTAGAAGAAGCTGGCTGTGATTTTATTCTCATTGGAGATTCTGCGAGCATGGTAATGCTTGGCTATCCTGACACCTTTCCTATCACTATGGAGGAAATGCTTGTGTTTTGCAAAGCAGTAGAAAGGGGAGCACCAAATACACTTCGCATCGGAGATATGCCCTTTATGAGCTATCAAGTCTCTATAGAGCAAGCTATTTATAATGCAGGAAGATTTGTGAAAGAAGGAAGATGCCACGGAGTAAAAGTGGAAGGCGGGAAAGAAGTGGTTCAGATAGTCTCTTCTGTAGTTAAAGCTGGCATACCTGTGCTTGCACACATTGGGGTAACTCCTCAAAGAAGTATGGAGATGGGAGGCTTAAAGGTACAAGGAAAAGATATAGAAACTGCAAAGGACCTT
This sequence comes from Caldimicrobium sp., assembly GCA_046291435.1. Classification (GTDB taxonomy): domain Bacteria; phylum Desulfobacterota; class Thermodesulfobacteria; order Thermodesulfobacteriales; family Thermodesulfobacteriaceae; genus Caldimicrobium. Next base: position 1,090 of record JBKBTC010000081.1, read on the forward strand.
ATAGGGTCTGCCCTTGCTTTGGAAGAAGCTGGAGCCTTTGCCATCGTCTTAGAATGCGTGCCTGCAGAGGTTGCAAAACTCATTACTGAAAATTTAAAAATTCCCACGATTGGCATAGGAGCAGGACCCCATACTGATGGACAAATTCTTGTTTTTCATGACGTAATGGGGCTATTTCCAGAGATGAGACCAAAATTTGTAAAATCCTATCTTCAAGGCTTTTCTCTTTTCAAAGAAGCCCTATCTAATTACATAAAAGAAGTAAAATTTGGAACATTTCCAGAGGAAAAACACTCCTTTGCCTGCATTCCCCAACTTTTGAATGAACTTAAAAAGTTTCTTGCAGTTATTAAGTAGTGGGGACTTGTTTCTGGGCTAAATCCTCTGCACCTACAAATTTTTTCAAATCCTTCCAGTAGTTAACGGCTTTTGCCTGCGGAGGCGCAAGCTGAAGCTTGCGGCTGCCTAAAACAGAGAATTCAAAAGGGTTGGTAGCCGCAGGCTTTAGCCTGCGTGAAAAAATTAGGTTACTGGAGAAAGACCTTTAAAAATTTCAAAAGGCTGTTAAAGTCTTATATAAATTATTTTTATAAAAGTGAAGTTAAATTATGATCAAAGGGTTTAGAGGGACGAGCCTTGTAGATTATCCAGGTAAAATAGCCTCTGTTATCTATCTTTGTGGGTGTAATTTTCGCTGCCCCTTTTGTTATAACATAGAACTTCTTTTACCTGAATATTATAGGGAACTTCCTGATTATACAGAAGAAGAGGTTATAGATCTCCTTGAGAAAAGAAAAAATTTTATACAGGGTATAGTCATAAGTGGTGGAGAACCTACTATTTGGGGAAAAAAGCTTTTTTTTCTTGTGGAGAAAATTAAATATCACTTGAGTCTCCCTATAAAACTTGATACAAACGGTTCTAATCCAGAACTTTTAGAAAAATTATTAAATGAAGGTCTTATCGATTTTATTGCTATGGATTTTAAAACTTCTCCCAAAAAATATGAACTCTTAGGAGGAAACTTCTCCGCTATCCAATCTTCCCTAAATCTTCTTCAAGCTTTCCCTGAAAAAGTAGAAATAAGAATTACCCTTTATCCACCCCTTGTGGATGATAAAGATTTTGAAGATATGCTTACTTATTTAAAAGGATTCAAGTTTATAGCTTTGCAGAAATATCTTCCGGAGAAAAATCTCTCTGGCGAAGCGGTTAAACCCTATACAATAGAAGAATATGAAAAATTTTACTTAAAGGGAACTTCAAGCCTCCCTGATGTAATTTGGATTAAAAGGTTTTAAGATAAACCCTGCGGCTATCGGGAACTCCTTAAGGCAATTTGGGTCAAAAGGTTTTAAAATATAGCCGTCAAGTAGGAAAAAAGATTAATTCTAAGGAAACATAAAATCTTGACACAGAAGGAATTTAAGGTATTTTAGGGGATATGCTTGATATTAAACTTATAAGAGAAAAGCCAGAGTTTGTCAAAGAGCGTCTTAAAAGTAGAGGCGGAGAATATCCCATAGATGAAGTCTTAAGGTTAGACGAAAAAAGAAGAGAGCTTCTACAAATAATAGAAACTCTGAGACATACCCGCAATGTAAAATCAGAAGAAATTGGAAAATTGAAAAAAGAGGGAAAAACGGAGGAAGCACAAATTTTAGCAGAGGAAGTAAAAGCCTTAGGTGATACCCTCAAAGAAAAGGAAGTGGAAATTAGAGAAGTTGAAAAAGCCCTTTTTGATACCTTATCTATTATCCCTAATTTACCTCATGAGAGTGTTCCTTATGGTGAATCAGACAAGGAGAATGTAGTGGTAAAAATTTTTGGTAATCCTCCAAGCTTTTCCTTTCCCCCAAAGCCCCATTGGGAAATAGGTGAAGATTTGGGAATTTTTGATTTTGAGAGGGCTGGGAAAATCACAGGTAGCAGGTTCACAGTGTATTATAGGGAAGGAGCCTATTTAGAGCGAGCTCTTATAAATTTTATGTTAGATTTGCATACTAAAAAACATAAATATGTAGAAGTTCTCCCACCCTTTATTGTAAATGACACTTCTATGTTTGGCACAGGACAACTTCCAAAATTTCAAGAAGACCTTTTTAAACTTGAAAATTGGAATTATTACCTAATACCTACAGCAGAGGTTCCTGTGACTAATTTACACAGGGATGAAATCCTATCAGAAGAAATTTTGCCTTTATATTATACCGCCTACACACCCTGTTTTAGGGCAGAAGCAGGAGCCTATGGGAAAGATGTAAAAGGGATTATTAGACAACACCAGTTTAACAAAGTGGAATTAGTAAAATTTGTTGTGCCTGAAACCTCCTACGAAGAATTGGAATCACTGCTTCTTGATGCAGAAGAGGTTTTACAATTATTAGAATTACCCTATAGAGTGGTAGAGTTGTGTACAGGAGATTTAGGCTTTGCAGCAGCCAAAACTTTCGACATAGAAGTCTGGTGCCCTGGTCAAAACAGATATGTAGAAATCTCCTCTTGTTCAAATTTTGAAGACTTTCAAGCAAGAAGAGCTAATATCAGATATAGACCCAAAAAAGGCGGTAAACCTCGCTATGTTCATACCCTAAATGGTTCAGGGCTTGCAGTGGGAAGAACTCTAATGGCTATTTTAGAAAATTATCAGCAGGAAGATGGCTCAGTGAAAATTCCTAAGGTACTTTGGACATACTTAGATGGATTGAAAGAGATAAAACCAAAACTAATTAAAAATTAAATTACTGCACTCCCTTGAAGGGCAATACCCTTTTTTTAAGGCTTCTTCTAAATTATTAAAAATAATTTTACTCTTAATCTTATAAGCCTCTCTACATTGAGGATGATAAAATCTGCGTGATTTTTTATTTCCTATATAATTCAATTTTCCTTGAGGCTTATCTATATAGGAAAAGAGATTCTTTCTTTCAGCTATTGCTCTTCTTTGGATAGAGAGAAGTTTGTTAAAATTTTTGCCACTTCCCTCATAATAACAAACAAAAGCCAATCCTTCACTTACAAGGACCTCAGAAATAGAGGTGCCATTAGGAAAATAGAGCTCCCCCAATAATCTTCCATAGCGATCTCTATCTCTTAATGCTCTTTCTAAACACAAAATTTTGCCTTCAACTAATTCCTTATTCTTTTGATAAGCCTCCTCTGCATAGGGCTCGGGTTTGTAAGACTCAGTATGAAGCTCAAGAGAGTTTATTCCAGCATAGCGAAGCTTTTCATTACCTTCTAATAAAACGGTATCGCCATCAATAGCCCTTAATACAAATACTGGTTCTAACCCTTGAGGACAAGTTATAGACCCTTTTTGAACTGCAAATTCTTTTTTTTCTTGCCCTTTACATCCAGAAAAGAAAATTAAAAAAGCAAAGAGAGCAATTAGAATTTTAAAATACTTTGGATACTTTACCTTATCCATTTTTTCTCCCTTATAAGTTTATCTCCCCATAAAGGGATTTAGAAAGATTATATTAATCCAAAGTTATTAAATCTCAAATATAGTTTTTTACATTCCAGGTAGCTACAGGCTTTTATTAGTTAATGGTGCAGGCTTTAGCCTGCGTGATGTGAATCATTGAATTTTTATCTCATCAGATATTTATTATCTTAATTGTTTCTAAAAATTCTTCCAATAATAATGAACTTAAACAAAACTCGTTATCTTTTAATTCATCAAGTGTTGACCTCATTTGTCCACGCAACCAAGCTACACCATCAACAATTGCAACTTTTATCACATTTGATGGACATTGCGTTTCTTTTACCAAACTTATCGCTTTGTTAAATTGATTGTATTGCGTGCCACCAAAATCAGTTATAAATTTAGCAGTTCCAATTATGTACTTATCGTTAATTTTTACTACCAAATCTAATCCTTTACTTAGTTCTCTAAATTTACAATTTAATTCTCTTTTTGCATATTCTTTTAAAAATTTATCTCCTCCATTAAGAAAAACTATATCAGTAGCTTGCTTAAATTCATCAATATCTAAAAAATTGAACCTACTTTTAAGCCATGCTTTAAACA
>JBKBTC010000082.1:0-5008 GCA_046291435.1 Caldimicrobium sp.
AAGCTCTGGCTCATCTCCTATGTGGTCTGAAGCCACAATAAGAAGAAGTTTTTTCTTTTCCTCTTGAGGAGCACAGGTAATAGAATATCCTTCTGCGGAAAGGTTTTCTCCTTTTTCAATTATAAGGGAAAATTCTTCCCCATTTTCTATAATGGATAGAAGTTTATGTCCATGAGCTGATAAAAATTTTTGAATATTTTGGAGAGAAACTTTACTATTAATTAAAACTTTTATTTTTTCGCCAACAGAGCTCTCTTCTAAAGCTTCTTTAGTTTTTATCACAGGTTTTGGGCAAGGTAATCCTCTTACATCTATTTCTCTAATCATAATTATTTCTCTTCTTCAGAGTTTTTATTAATAAAATAATAAAGGAAGAAAAAAATTCAAATAAAAAATCTTAATAGAAAATTTAAAAATTATAGAGAGAGTTTATAAATGATAAGCCAAGAAGGTGGTTTTTTAGAAGTCTTTTCTTCTCTCTCTGAAAATTATAGATTTTTTGCTTAATTTAGACAATCTTTTTGCTTCAGCTTTAACTTCAGAGGCAATAGAGGCAAGTTGGGCATAAGATTTGACTTTTCTCTCTCCTATTCCAATTATGGCAAAGGTTAGTGAAAGAAGAGGAAAGATTTCTTCTTCTCCCTTTCTGTTTTGAGATATATAATAACCTTTAATAAAATCAGGTCCGTGAAAATAAGGAAGAAATTCTTCAAAAGCTCTAATTATATATTCGCCAATTGTTTCGCCAGATTTATAAGGAGATAATAGAATAAAATCATCTCCTCCAAGATGACCTATAAATATATTTTTAAATATCTCTTTAAATAAGTTTGCCATCTCTTTTAGAATATTTCCAAGGGTGGAAATAACTTTATCTCCCTTTTCAAATCCATAATGGTCATTATAGGATTTAAAATTGTTTATGTCTAAGTAACAGATATCAAAGTTAGAATTTTCTTTAAGTCTTTTTTCTATTTCTTTTTGAATAGACCAATTTCCAGGTAATCCTGTGAGAGGGTTTGAGTCTCTAGCTAAGAGAATAGCTTTTTGAGTAATAACTTCTAGTAATAAGCTAATAGGCACAATTCCCCAATAAAGACATTCTTTAGTTATTATAAGATCATCATATAAATTTTTGAGCTCTCTTTTTTGTATTAAGGTAGAGACTTCTTCTAAAGGCACTTTATAATCTATTACGAAGGAAGGAGATTCCACAACTTCGTTGAGAGTTTTTTTGGAATTTAAATGAATTCCGTAGCCATATTTTCCAAGAATTACATTTTCCAAAAATCTGTGCCGATGAAGTTGTCCAATCACATAGTAATTGCTATCTACAACAGGTAAAAGCCCAAGTTTACTATCTTCCATAAATCTTTGAAAAGCTTCTGTAATTTTTGAGTCTTTATGGATAGGTGGAACATTTAAAGCCACATCGCCTATAGAACTATCAAATATAGAGGTAGAAGTTTCTATTTCCCCTGCCTCTGATGTAAATTTACATATATGGAAATTGATATTGGGGGACATAAAGGTTTTCATTTGGTCTCCCCAAATAAAATCCTTGTAATAAGTCTACTCCTAAGGTTAATATATGGTTTAATTGTCTTTCATTTTCAATGCCTTCAGCTACAGTAGTTATGTTTAAATCCTTACAAATAGTAACTATAAATTCTACAAAGATTTTAGAGAAAGAATGCTCTTCTATGGTTTGAATAAAATATTGATCAATTTTAATAAAGTCTAATTCAAATAAGGTTAAGAGTTTTGGGCCTATGCAACCAGCTCCAAAATCATCTAAAGCTATTTTATATCCCCTTTCTTTATAAAAATTAACTGCTTTTAAAAATAATTCACAGTTTTCTATAGCTGAATGTTCTGTAACCTCAAGAACTATTTTATCCTTTGAGAATTCAAGAGCTTCCGCTATTTGATCAGTAAGACCTGGTTTATGCTCAGGATGAGAAAGAACCTCTGGACAAATATTAATAAAAAGATAGGTATCCATCCTTAATTCAGAAGCCCTTTTTATAGCATTAAATCTTCCAATTAGATCAAGAAGGAGAATAGATCCATTTTTCTTAGCTTCAAGAAAAAGTTTTTTTATATTAAGGGATTTTGATCTATGTCGCATTAAAGCTTCATATCCAAAGACAGCCCCACTTTTAGCTGAAAATATAGGTTGAAAATGAGTGTTTAGTTCAGAGTAAAGAGTCCCATAGAGGTGAAATTGATTTTGTAGAGTCTTTTCTTTTTTTAATAAATAAGCAAACATTTTCTCCTGCCGTAAATTTTGGATTTATCTTTAAAATAAAACACCTTTGTTAAAGAGGTTTTGAAGTTATGTTAGAAAGAGGTTAAAAGGGGTTTGAGTTTTGACTAATCTTACTCCAAAAAATCCATCTAAATTCTGTTTATGGGGATAGGTTTTTAGATAAAGATTATTTTCAATAAGGTCTTTTATTTTTTCTCCACAAAACTTTTTAAGAACTGGCAAGGGTGGTTCCATTTTAAATTCTGAATTTCTTGCTAAAAAAGTTTCAATAACTCTTTCATTTTCTTCAGGCTCTAAACTGCAGGTTGCATACACAATAAGACCTCCTTTTTTCACATAAGGGCTTAAACCCTCTAAGAGGCGAAGTTGCCTTTTAGAGATTTCTTTAAAGTCCCTCTCAGAGCGAGCCCATTTTATATCTGGATGTTTTCTTATAACCCCAGTGCCTGTGCAAGGTGCATCAATAAGAATTTTATCAAAGGCTTTAACTCCTGTCTTTTGAATATTTTCTACAACATCCCCTTCAAAAACTTTTGGTTCATTGAGAGCAAGCCTTTTAAAATTTTCCTTTAATTTTTCCAATCTCCAAGAGTAGAGATCAAAAGCCCAAATTTGAGCTTTATTTTTAGTTAATTCAGCTATATGAGTAGTCTTTCCGCCAACTCCTGCACAGGCATCAAGAATTTTTTCTCCTGGTTTAGGATCAAGAAGAAGAGTAACAATTTGGCTGGCAGAATCCTGCACAGAAAACCAACCAAAATGAAAGGCCTTTAAGTCTGTGATCTTACCCCTAAAGTCTTTTAAAATAATACCATAAGGACTATAAGGACAAGGCTCTGCTGAGGGTACCTCCTCTTTTCTAAGATATTCTAAAAAATTGTCTCTACTTACTTTTAAAGGATTTATGCGTAAGGTTAAAGGTGTTCTTTCATTACTTGCTTTTAAAAGCTCCTCTAATTCCTCTAAATTCCACCTTTTAAACCATCTTAAGATAAGACATTCAGGAAAGGAATATTTTATACTTAAATAATAAAGAGAATGTTCTTTTTGAGGAAGGGGCAAAGAATCTTTATTTTTTGCTATGGAGCTAAGCACAGCATTTACAAATCCTCTTATCCATGAGCCTCTTCCTCTTTTTAATAAAATTTTAAGAGTTTCTGCTATAGAAACACCATCTGGAATATGTGTAAAAAGTATTTGATAGGCTCCTAAGCGTAAAGCATTTTTTACTTCTAAGTCCATTTCCTCTAAGGGGGTTTTAGAAAATCTACTTATAATAAAATCTAAGTAATAGAGATGACGAACTACCCCATTTACTAATTCTCCTACTAAAGCGCGATCTCTTTCATCAGGAAGTACACTCTTTGTAAGAATTTGAGAGAGAATTTCATCTAAAAGGGGCTTTCCCTTTTCCCATCGGAGTAAAATTTTTAATGCTACAGCTCTGGGATTGGTTTTTGAAAGCCCTCTCAAATTCATATTTTTTTGCTGCTTCTTTCATCTCCTTTTCTGCTCTCTCTATCTCTGCCCTAAGTTCTTCTAAACTTTCAAAACGCTCCTCTATCTCAACAACTCTTTCTAAATCCACATAATCTGCTTCAACCATTTTCATAAGAGGATCCTCTAAGGACTTAATAATGCTTTGGGGAGTGATATTGTGAAGTTTATTGTATTCTTCTTGAATTTTCCTTCTCCTTTCTGTTTCAGAAATAGCCTCTTTTATAGCAGGTGTAATCTTTTCTGCATAAAGAATAGCCTTTCCATTTATATTCCTTGCTGCCCTTCCCATAGTCTGAATAAGACTTCTTTCAGAGCGCAAAAATCCTTCTTTATCTCCATCTAAAATAGCAACTAAGCTAACTTCGGGTATATCTAAGCCTTCTCTCAAAAGATTAATTCCAATTAAAACATCATAAACTCCTCTCCTTAGATCTCTAATAATACGGGCTCGCTCTAAGGTTTTAAGATCTGAATGAAGATAGCAGGCTTTAATTCCAAGCTCTTTATAATAATCTGTTAGCTCCTCTGCCATTCTTTTTGTAAGAGTACATACAAGCACTCTTTCATTTTTTTTCTGTCCTTTTTTTAATTTCAAAATAAAGATCCTCTACCTGATTTAAAAGAGGTCTACTCTCAATTTCTGGGTCTAAAAGGCCTGTAGGTCTAATTCTTCAAAGGTAAGGGGTCTATTATCAAGGGCTGAGGGTAATCTAAATCCATACTCTACTAAGGTTTCCTTTCTTGAACGGTCACCCCGATACATTCCCCTAAGTTGAGGGATAGTGATATGACTCTCATCGATAAAAAGTAAGAAATCATCAGGAAAATAATCTAAAAGGGTATAAGGGGGTTCTCCCTGCGCTCTTCCATCTAAATATCTACTATAATTTTCAATTCCCTTGCAATAACCTGTCTCAAGAAGCATCTCTAAATCATAGAGAGTTCTCTTTTCTAAACGCTCAGCATAAAGATAAAGCCCTTCTTTTTTAAAATACTCAACTCTCTCTTTAAGCTCCTCTTTAATTTCCTGAATAATTTGGTTTAAATTTCTTGAAGTAAGATAATGTGTAGCAGGGAAGATAAGCACACTTTCTACCTTAATTAGTGCCTTTCCTCTAAAGGGATCTATCACCTTTATTTCTTCAATCTCTCCTGCAAAGAGAGAAATTCTATAGGCTTTTTTTTCTTCATTTGCTGGGAAGATTTCTATAATATCCCCTCTTACTCTAAAAGTTC
>JBKBTC010000006.1:0-24721 GCA_046291435.1 Caldimicrobium sp.
GTCTCTCAGGCTTTATGTATCCCGCCTTATGGACTGCCTCATGAGCTTCTAAAATTGCCTCATCTGGATAATCTCCTCTTCTCTTAACACCAATTATAGCATTAACAAGAATTCCATGACAGGGTTCAACATCCCCTGTATAGGCTGCATTCTTCATAAGAAACTCATGCCCAACATGGGGAACATTTCTTGTTTGATGTGCAATAGCCGTTCTCCAACCTTTTTGCTCCATTAACTCTCTACACTTTCTTGGTGGCAACCAAAATCTATCAAAAGGCGGTTTAAATATAGGTTCATTTATAATCGTATATTTTCCAGCCAAGATAATAGGATTATGAGACCTATAAATTACCCACCCTGGATGCTTATCATCAAACTTTTCCCGCACAACCTCCGGATTTGTTTCTGGTGATCCAAAGGTTCTATTGGCCAACTCTTCAGGATCAATCTCATAAACTTCTTCAATATCTAAAATAGCAAACGGCTTACCCTTAAGCCTAAGCACTAATCTATCACCTTCACTAACTCCTAACTTCTTATAATCTTCCTGAGAAATGTCAAATAATATAGGATATGGAAAAACCCATCCAGATAACAACCTCCTTTTAGTCAACACACTTTCCAACTCAGCAGATGTCATAGAACCTTCAACGGGACTAAAGAACCCATAACATACAGACATAATTTCACGATAAACATTTCTTACAGGAACACCCCTCTTATAATGAAGAGTTGGCTTAATGTCATAAAAAGCACAATACTTTTTACAAGACTCTAAATACTTCTTAGCTACTCTCTTATCTGTGATAACCCGCTCGACGAGCTTACCCCCATGAGGCATGGGCCTTTGAAAATAAAGTTCTGGCATTTCTACACCTCCTAACCGGTTTTAATTTTACCAATTATTATATTTTTTTTGGTTCAAAGTCAAATCCAATAAAAGAGAATCTTATAAATTTAAACCCATTTTTAAATTCTTTTTTTTGCTCATTCTCTTTTTTTCTTATCAAATCAATTTCAAAGATTTTAAAAATGGAAATATAAAAAGCTCAAATATAAATATAGAGTCCTTTGAATAAAGTCGACAACTGGGCTTGGATAAACTCCAAGCCAAATTATAATAAAGGCACAAAAAATTACTACAAAAAATAAAGAAAAGCCGTAATTTTTTTTAGTTACATTATTATAAATAGGCTTATCCATGTAAATCACCTTTAATACTCTCAGGTACGGATAAGCACCCATAACTGAGAAAAGGAGGGCTAACAAGGCAACACCAAAATAGTTGCTTTTTAAAAGCATAATGAATAAATAAAATTTTGCCATAAAGCCTGCTGTTGGGGGCACCCCTGCCAAGGAAAAAAAGAAAAGCAAGATTAAAAAACTTACCAAAGAGAGGTTCTTACTTATTCCAGAAAGAGCAGGAATATAAAGAAAAGACCTTTCTATGCGGATTAAATAAATTAATAGTGAAAAACTTCCTAAGGTCATAAATAGATAAACCAAAATATAAAATAAAGAAAATCCATACCCCAGGTAATCCCCTGCTACAATTCCCAAAGAGGCATATCCAGCATGAGAAATAGATGAATAGGCTAACATTCTTACAATATTATCCTGTTTAATTGCCATTAAAGCTCCAAGAAAAATTGTGAGCAATGAAATGGGAGCTAAAATATTTCCTAAGTCAATTCTTAAAGGTGCATAGCCTAATATAATGATTTTTATTAGTGCCCCGAAAATAGCCAACTTGATTAAACTTGCAAGAAAAGCAGTAATGGGTAAAGGTGCAGATTCATAGGCATCTGGTGCCCACATATGAAAGGGTACAAAAGAAAGTTTGATGGAAAAAGCACTTAGAAAAAATAAAAATCCTATTAGAAGTTCCTTTTTATAGACATTTTGAGTTAACTTTACAAAAATGTCCTTTAAATATAAACTCCCTATAAGATAATAAACAATGCCTAAACCTAAAAGAAATAATAGAGAAGATATGGCACCAGCTATAAAATATTTTAAAGCTCCTTCAAGGGAATTTATCTTATAAACATAGCCTGCACCTATTAGAAAATACACGGGGATACTCATAAGCTCAATACCTAAAAAAAGTGTTAACAAGTCCTGAGATGATAGCATTATGAAGGCTCCCATAATGGAAAAAAGTAATAATCCATAATATTCTCCAAAATTTAGAGCTTTATAGTCCTGTAAGTAGGAGTAAGACGCAAAAATTACAAGTGCAAAGGCTATCAATAGAATAAATTTTAAAGTGTTTGAATAAAAGTCCGTTTTATATGCACCTGTGAACTCACCAAAGGGCGTAAACAATAAGAAGATAAAACCTACAGTTAGAACTACCAAAATCAAATAAAAGGCATAGTTTTTATTTTTAATAAACCTGTCTACTAAAAAAATTCCAATTCCAGAGATGAGTAAAATTAACTCCAGACTTAAGGCTGCAAAATTTAAATTTAAAGCAAACACCCCTTTCCCCCTTTTCTAAAATTTTGTTAAAAGCTGAGATACACTTGCTCTCATAAAATCTAAAAATGGATTTGGATAAAAACCAATAAGAAAAACTAATAAAATCATAGGAACTAAAGCTAAGTATTCATTCCACTTCATAGCTGGCAGGGCTGACAAATGAGGCTTTGGCTTTTGAAAGAAAACCCTTTGATATAACCAAAGCATATAAGCAGCGCCAATTATTACTCCCGTTGAAGCAAGCACAACCATCAATTTATCCTTTAAATAGGTCCCTAATAGGATGAGAAATTCACCAATAAAGCCATTTGTCCCAGGCAATCCAATGCTTGCTAAAGTAAACACCATAAAAAAAGCAGCATATAAAGGAAAAGTTGAGGCAAGTCCTCCATAATAAGAAATTTCCCTGCTATGGGTTCTATCATATATCACACCTACACACATAAAAAGCGCCCCTGTGACAATACCGTGATTAATCATTTGTAAAATTGCACCTTTTATACCAATGGGATTTAAAGAAAAAATACCTAAGGTCACAAATCCCATATGACTTACAGAACTGTAAGCAATTAATCTCTTTAAATCACTCTGCCATAAACAAGCAAGTCCTGCATAAATAATAGCAACTACTGATAATACCAGGATCAATTTTGCAAAATAAAGGGTAGCATGAGGAAATAAAGGTAAAAGAAATCTTACCATTCCATATCCACCGAGTTTAATGAGAATTCCTGCTAAAATTACTGATCCCGCAGTTGGAGCTTCCGTATGGGCATCAGGCAACCATGTATGAACAGGCCACATAGGCACCTTTATAGCAAAGGCTATAAGAAATCCCAAAAAAAGAAGCTTCTCTATATGTAAAGGATATGTTTTCCCGAGTAACGCTGTATAATCAAAGGTACCAAATTGCAAAAATAGGTAAATTATAGCTAAAAGCATAAAAATAGAACCAAAAAAAGTATATAAGAAAAATTTTAAGGTAGAATAAATCCTTCTTGGACCTCCCCATATTCCTATAATTAAATACATAGGAATTAACATAGCTTCCCAAAATATATAAAAAAGAAGGAGATCTAAGGAAAGAAACACACCAACCATAGCTATATTGGTAAAAAGCAATGCCAGATAGAATTCCTTAATTTTAGCTTTAATTGAATCCCAGGAGATTAATATACAAAGTAAAGTAACTAAGGTAGAAAGAGGAACAAATAAAACACTAATGCCATCAACACCTAAAAAATAATAGCTATTTAGAAATTCAAGCCATATCTTCTTTTCAACCAATTGAAAACCTGGATTACTATAATCAAAGTTGAAAAGCAAAATTAAAGAAAGTAGAAAATCAACTAAAGCGGTTATTAAAGCTACTGCTTTAATGAAATTTTCTCTTTCTCGTGAGGTCCAAAAAATAACCGCTATTCCTAATAGAGGCACCCATAGAATTAACGACAAAAGGTTTGGTATTTCCACCTTGCCCCCTCCTATCTTAAATAAATATAGATTAAATAAATAATTAAACCTATAATGATAAACCAATTATAATGATTTAAGATTCCTGTGTGAAATCTTCTTAGCACGCTGGCTGAAGCTTCTACAGATTTGGCAGACCCATTCACAGTTTGATCAATAACGAAGGTATCAAGAATTAAATTTACTACTGTTCGCGCAAGCCAAAGGGTTGGTATTACAATTATTCTATGATATAGCTCGTCAAAATACCATTTCCGGTAAAAAAAAGCATAAATCCTTTTAAAATTTAAAGAGAAAATTGTCTCTAAGGAGGGCTTACTTACATATACAAGATAGGCTATTCCAATACCTATCAACCCAGCTAAAACTGATAATACCATAAGGAGATACTCCATACTATGGTCTATTTCCATGATGGCAGGATGACCTAAAACAGCTTCTAAAAATTTTTGAAAGTGAGCTCCCCCTCCTAAGGATTCAGGAATACCAATCCAACCGGAAAAAATAGCTCCAACTGAAATTATGATTAATGGTACTGTCATAACCCAGGGAGACTCCTTAGGTGTATGCCCGTGTAAAGCCTCATATCCTCTAAATTCACCAAAAAAGGCTTTAAAGAAAATCCTAAAGGTATAAAATGCAGTCATTCCAGCAACTACTAATCCTATAAACCAAATAATTTTCCCCCAAGGATATTTTGAAAAATATGCCATGGCTAAAATCTCATCTTTACTAAAGAAACCTGCTAAACCAGGTATTCCAGAGATGGACAAGCTTGCAATAAGGAAAGTTATATAGGTTATAGGCATAAATTTTCTTAATCCCCCCATAATTCTTATATCATTAGGATCCATCGCATGATGCAGTGCATGAATTATGCTTCCGGCACCAAGAAAGAGTAAGGCTTTAAAGTAGGCATGGGTAAATAAATGAAACATTCCCGCAGCAAAAGCTCCTACTCCACATGCCATAAACATATAACCCAATTGAGATAAAGTAGAGTAAGCAACAACCCTTTTAATATCAAATTGAGTAGGGGCAATCGTTGCCGCCATAAAACAGGTTATAGCCCCAACAAAAGCTACCATAGCCATAGCCTCAGAACTCATACTATAGAGGGGATTTAACCTTGATACCATAAAAACACCTGCTGTAACCATAGTTGCCGCATGGATTAGGGCTGAAACTGGGGTTGGACCTTCCATGGCATCAGGAAGCCATACATGTAAAGGAAATTGAGCACTCTTTCCCATAGCACCACAAAATAAAAGAAAGGCTATTAAAAATGGCACATGTATCTCATATCCACCAAGAACGCTTAAATATTCATTAGCGAGCAAGGGAAGTTTCTGAAAAATTTCTGTATAATAAAGAGTACCTAAATAATAAAACATAGTAAATAAGCCTAAGGCAAAACCAAAGTCTCCTATTCTATTTACAATAAAGGCTTTCTTTGCTGCATCACTTGCACTCTTCTTTTCATACCAAAAACCAATTAAAAAATAGGAGCAAAGACCCACTGCTTCCCAACCAAAATAAAGTTGAACCAAATTATTGGATAAAACTAACATTAACATACTAAAAGTAAAAAGAGATATATAAGAAAAAAACCTATAATACCCTGGATCGCCAGACATATATCCCACTGAATATACATGAATCAAAAAAGAAAGAGAGGTAACCATACAGAGCATCATTACAGAAAGAGGATCTACCAAAAATCCAAGTCCCACTTTTAACGACCCTGCAAGCATCCAAGTGTACAAATCAAAATGGTAGATCTTTCCAGAAATTACTTCAAAAAGAAGCTTTAGACTTAAGAGAAAACTTAAAAAAAGAGCTAATACTGGTAGATAATGTGCCTTTTCTCTAAAATATTTCTTTCCAAAAAGTAGCGTTACTATACTTGCAAAAAAAGGTAAAAAGGGAACTAAAAAAACTGAAAGATTAAACTCATGGATAACTTTATATGCCCCCTCCATCATACCTTATCCCCTAAAATTATTTAAATCATCTGTATATACTTTCTTTAATTTCTTATAAAGAAGAACGGCAAAGGTTAAACCTACACCAGCTTCTGCTGCTGCCATTCCTATTAAAAAGAAGACTACTATATAGCCTGTTATATCCTTAGTCATATGGGAAATAGAGGCAAAAAAAACTATAAGTCCATTCATCATTATCTCTAAGGAAACAAGTAATATAATCAAATTCCTTCTAAAAAGTACTCCTAAAAACCCTATTAAAAATAACACTATACTTAAAACTATATAGAAATTAAATGGCACCACTTTGGTCTACCTCCCTTAGTTTTCTTAATAGAAAAACTGCTCCTAATACAACCACAAGCAAGATAACTCCAATAATTTCAAACTGAAAAAGATAATGTGAGTAAAGATAACGAGCTATCCACATAAGATTAGAGCCCTGAGATAAATCATAACCTAATATAACCTTGAAGGATGGAGCTAAAGCCGTTAAAAAGGCAAGATTTTTAAAGAAAAGATAAAGAAAAACCAAAAAAATAATTAATCCTATGGAGGACCTTTCAATAAATACTCTCCCTCTTTCTTCCTTTCTGAGATTTATCATATAAACAACGAATAAAAACAATACCAAAACCGCTCCAGCATAGACAATTATTTGCACTGCTGTAAGAAATTCTGAACCAAGGGTATAAAGCAAAAAGGCTTGATGTATAATCATTACTAACACCCAAAGGATTGCATGCACAGGATTTTGTGAAATTATAGCAAATAAACTGGCAAAACCCATGGCAAAAGCTAAATAAAGAAAGATAATTACATCCCAGTTCATACTTTTATACTCCTGCAAATGTTCTTTTTCTTATAGGTAAGAATTTCTCTGGAAGACCCCGTGGCTTCCAGAAAGGATTTAAATATGGTCTCTTCTGTGTAACAATAAAATCATCCCAATTTTTTAATAACCTCTCTTTATCAAAAAATAGCTCCTCTCTTGAATATCCCGCATATTCATAATATTCTGTTAAAACTACAGCATTTACAGGACAAACTTCTTCACAATATCCACAATATACACATCTTAAAGCCTCTATTTCATATTTGATAACTTTTCTTTTTTTTGTCTCTTGATCTATTTCATATTCCACATTTATACATTTTGAAGGACATACCCTTACACACCTCATACAGGCAATACACAAGGTGTCTCCACTCTCTTCAGAGCGTACAAGGGCATGACGCCCCCTAAAACCCGGAGCAGGTTCAACTTTTATCTTATCTGGATACTCAATAGTTACTGGTCTATCTATAAGAAGCTTTTTTAATGTGAGAGCTAACCCTTTCCAGATCTCTAATAACAAAATTTTTTCTATAAGCTTCATTAAATCCTCCTTTATAGGAGCAATTTAAAAAGTGCTGTCAAAAATAGATTAATTATTCCTAAAGGAATTAGAACTTTCCATCCCAATCCCATTAATTGGTCATATCTATAACGAGGAAGGGTTGCTCTAACCCAAATATAAAAGAAAAGCAACACATAGAATTTTATGAGAAACCAGATAAAGGGAAGTCCTGGTATGGAAAAGGGACCTGCATAACCACCTAAAAAACAGGTCACTGCTAAGGCACTCATAACCACCATTCCAAAATACTCAGCAAGATAAAATAGAGCAAAACGAATCCCACTATATTCTGTAAAATAACCTGCAACAAGTTCAGTCTCTGCCTCAGGTAAATCAAAGGGAACTCTATTTGTCTCAGCAAAAGCTGAAACCATAAAAACAAAAAAAGCTATAATTTGTGGAATTAAATAAATCTTATAAGGAGTTGAAATTTGTGCCTTAACTATGTCTTGCAAATTAAAAGATCCTGCCATCAAAACTACAGATAGCAGGGCAAGGGACATAGCAATTTCATAACTGATTACTTGGGCAGAGGACCTCAGGGCTCCTAAAAAAGAATATCTGGAATTAGATGCCCATCCTGAAAGGATAACTCCATAGGCACTTAATGAACTTAAAGCCAAAATAAAAAGGAGCCCTACATTTAAATTACTTAAAACAAAACCTTCCCAAAGGGGAATTAAAACTAAACCAGTAGCTGCGCAAACTAAGGATACAAGGGGAGCTATTTTAAAAATTGGCTTGTCTACTAAAGGATGTATTATATCCTCTTTTTGAATTAACTTTAAAACATCAGCAATGGGTTGAAGAAGCCCCCTTGGACCAACTCTATTTGGACCAAGCCTTTGTTGCATCCTGGCAATGACCTTCCTTTCAGCATAGGTTAAATAAGCTACATGTAAGAGTGCTATAGCTAATATGATCACAGAGAAAACTATTATAACAATAGGATTGTTTAAGCTTTGGTCCATCCCCCCTCCCCCAGAAGAAAAAAACTTTTTATCTATCAGAATCGCCTAAAACTACATCTAATGTCCCAATTATTGCAATTAAATCTGCAATCATATGCCCCTTAGTTAATGCAGGTATAGCTGATATATGCACAAAAGAGGGTGTTCTAATCCTTAACCTCCAGGGTTTATTAGATCCATCGCTAACAACATAGACCGCTAATTCTCCCTTCGGTGATTCAATGCTTGCGAAAGCTTCCCCTGGTGGAACTATAGGAACCTCTTTTCCTGTAAATATAAATCCCTTTTTCGGATGGGGCTTTGGCTCTGGTTCTTTTATCTTTTCAGGAATAAGAAGATCAGGTGCATTCTCCGCTAATATAGGTTCTCCTTCAGTTTCTGATAGTTTATCTAAACATTGTTTAATAATCCTGTTTGATTGTCTCATTTCTTGCATTCTAACACGGTATCTATCATAGGTATCTCCATTACTCCCAATAGGCACTTCAAATTCTACTTCAGAATAGGCATCATAGGGTCTCACCTTCCGTATATCATATGGAACCCCTGAACCTCTAAGCACTGGACCGGTTAACCCTAAATTAATAGCCTCCTCAGCGGTTACAACCGCAATTCCTTTAGTTCTTTTTAACCAGATCCTATTTACATCTATTAGAGTTTCATATTCTATAATTCTTTTGGGAAATTCTTCTGTAAACCTATAAAGCTCATCAATTATCTCCTTAGTAAAATCTTGTCTTACTCCGCCTATTCTTACATAGGAGTGGGTTAATCTTGCTCCACAAATTTTCTCAAAGATATTTAACAACCACTCACGGTCCCTAAAACAATAAAGAAAAACCGTCATCGCCCCAATATCTAAGGCATGAGTGGCTAACCATAATAAATGGCTTGAGATCCTTGCCATTTCATTTACAATAGTTCTTAAAAGACGAGCCCTTCTTGTTGGTGTTATTCCAAATAGTTTTTCAAAGGCTAAACAAAAAGCTGTGTTATTTGCAGCTGAAGCTATATAGTCTAAACGATCACTTAATACTATGGTTTGATTATAATTTAAATTTTCTGATAACTTTTCTACACCTCTATGTAAATATCCAATTATTGGCTCACAATTAATTATAGTTTCTCCATCAAGTTCAAGAACAAGTCTTAGTACCCCATGCGTGGAGGGATGCTGTGGTCCCATATTAATATAAAAGGACTCCTCATAATTTGCAGAGCCTTTTTGTCTTGAGGTTACTTCTACTAAGGTTGTCATAAAATGGCTCCTTTTGTCCTCTCTCTTAGGTCTTTGTAAACCTTCCACTCTTTATCTTCTTCCAAATATAAAGGATAATCCTTTCTTAACGGGAAACCTTCCCAGTCCTCAGGCATAAGCAACCTTCTCAAGTCTGGATGCCCTTTAAACTTTATTCCAAACATATCATAACATTCTCTCTCAAACCAATTAGCAGTTTTCCAGAGGGGCACTAAACTATATTGCCAAGGATCTTTTTCTGGAATAGGAACCTTAACTCGTACCAAAACCTTATCTTCCATATTAAAAAAATGGTAAACTACCTCAAATCTTTCCTTTTTTTTCTCTGGCTTGTAATTCAAATAATCTACTCCACAAAGGTCAATTAAATGATTAAATCCCTTCGCCCTCAAAAATTCAATTAATTCTAAAAAAGCTTTTCTTTCTACTGAAATTATCAAACAATCTCTTTCTTCAAGTGCTAAAAGTTTATTACCAAAGAACCCTTTAAGCTCCTCTTTTAACGCAGCCATTTTTATCTCCAAAAACCCCATCTTTTTGTTTCTAATTTGATTTTCTTTTGAAGCTGAAGAAGACCATAAATTAATGCTTCCGGTCTTGGAGGACATCCTGGTATGTATACATCTACAGGTAGGAATTCATCCACTCCTTGGACAGTGGAGTAAGTTTTAAAGATTCCCCCACTACAAGCACAACTTCCCATGGCGATAACATATTTGGGCTCTGGCATTTGCTCATAAACTCTCTTTACTGCAGGCGCCATCTTTTTTGTAACGGTACCAGCAACAACTATACAATCCGCTTGACGAGGTGTGGCTCTAAAAATTATACCAAAACGATCCAAATCAAAGTGGCTTGCTCCTGTTGCCATCATCTCAATAGCACAACAGGCAAGTCCAAAGGTCATAGGCCAAAGAGAGCTTGCTCTTGCCCAATTTAATATTTCATCAATGGGCATCACATAGGCTGGAGTACCTGGAATTTGCCTAATCTTTGGAGCAACCTCTAAGGTTTCCTTTTCTATTCCCATTTTAAGGCTCCCTCACTTAAGGCATACAAATAAGCTGCAAACAATAAAACTACAAATATAAAAATTTCTACAAAACCAAACCAACTTAACTCTTCAAATACTACTGCCCATGGATAAAGGAAGACCACCTCTACATCAAAAATAAGAAAAATTAAAGCTATTAAATAAAATTTTACTCTGAAGGGAACTTTAGTATCTCCTGAAGGATCCATTCCACATTCATAGGGAATATACTTTTCAGGAGAAGGTCTTCTTATAGCTATGATCCTATTTCCTAAGAGCATAGCAATTCCTATAGCAAAAATCAAAAAAGCAAATATAACAAAAGCTAACATCCCTTTACTCCTTTTCAGTTATATCTTTTATTTCTAAAGCTTGATTAGGACAAGCAGACACACAGAAAGGCTTTTCACCATGCTCCATCCTTCCTATACATAGATCACATTTACCAACGGTTCCTGTCACAAAGTTAAACTTAGGAACTCCCCAAGGACATGCCTCCATACAATTTTTACAACCTACACAAATTTCCTTGTAAAAAGCTACTACTTCACCCTTTCTTATAAGGGCTCCCACTGGGCATACACTTGCACACTGAGGCTTTTTACATTGCAAACAGGCAAAATAGGCAAATTTTGAACCTACTTTAAAGATCCAACAATTGGATAAACCTTCATGACCTTCAGCACATGCCTTAACACATTCTTCACATCCCGTACATTTTTCACTTATGTAATTTATGACATATTTCATCATTTCTCTTTTTATGCAAAAGAAATTAAATAGTCAACCATTAATTTTCTTGATTTTACCATCTCATGGGAAATTATTTCAAATTTTGAGAACTTTTTCCACTTTTTTTATTTGTAGAACTAAATTTTTAAATCCTATACTTTTACAAAAATTTGAATATTTCCATGCTCATCTTGATATATTCCGCATTCCCCGTAAAACACTAAGAATAGAAGGGAAAGAAAAAAATATACTTTTTCTTTTAAATCTAAGACCTTTCTTTCCTCTAAAAATTCCTTCCAGGTAAAAACTTTTTTTTCTTTTAGAACCGTTCTCATTTCTTGAAGGTATTCATCTATGTTTTTCTCCTCAAACTTAATAGTAAGAGATTTTACTTTTTTTTCTCGTTCAAGAAACGAAAATATAGCTGTAATGAGCTCATTGATATCACCTTTTTCAGCTTCCCAATATCTATCAAACTCTTCATTTATTCTTGGCAAAAATACCTTTTCCCCTAAGATTTTTTCTGTAAAGATTAAGTGATAATAAAATAATTTCTTTCTCTCTTCTTCTGAAGAATCTATCTCAAAAAAATTATCTCTCTCCTGCTCCTCTTGTGGGACTTCAAGGAGCATTTTACTTTTTAAATATAAAGCGTAGGAAATTCCTATAATAAATTCAAATAAAACCTCATTAAGCCCTTCCTTTTCTTGTTTTAATTGCTGAAGAAAAATAAAGGTCCATTGTGAGAGACTTATTTCCTTAAGAGTTTCTCTTTTATACTGGAGGATTTTGCGAAAATTTTCTAACTGAGTGGAAAGCTCTTTTGAGGAAGCTAAGATTTCCATTTACTTATTTGGTGGACCTTTTTGAAACATTTATTCATAACGACTTTTATGTTATGTTTTTCAGCTAAGACCTTGGCTTCTTCATTAGAAATACCCTCTTGCATCCAAATAACCTTAGGCTTTAAATTAATAGCCTTTTCTACAACTGGTAATACCTCCTCGCTTCTCCTAAAAATAATAATCACCTCAGGCTGAAAATCTGAGGGTATCGCCTCTAAATTGGGATAAACTTTTTGTCCTAAAATTTCCTGTTGAGCGGGATTAACGGGAATAACCTGAAAACCCTCTTTTAACAAGTAATCCATAACTATATAACTTGGTCTTTGAGGATTTGCGCTCGCCCCAACTATAACAAGCTTTTTGTATTTATTAGGTATCTCAAGGACATCAGGCTCAAGATTGGAATAATCAGGAAGGGCACATTCCATATTCTTTTCCTCCTCTAAATTTTTACACTACATATTTTGTAAAACTTCTCTGGGTCAAGGGAAGCTCCTCCTACTAATACACCATCAATATTAGGCATTTTAATTAACTCTTCTACATTTTGAGGTGTCACACTTCCTCCATAAAGAATAGGAATAACTTCCGCAACCTCTTTTCCAAAAAATTCCGCTAAAAGTTTTCTTATAAAATTATGAACTTCTTCTGCTTGATCTGGAGTGGCATTTTTTCCAGTGCCAATTGCCCAAACCGGTTCATAGGCTATAACCAATTTATCTGCTAACTTTCCTGATATATGGGCAAGTCCTACTTTTAATTGACCTTCCACTCTTTGAAAGGTTTTTTCTTCTTCCCTTTCCTTTAAGGTCTCACCAACGCAAAGAATAACTGTAAGACCATGCTTTAAAACACCTTCTACTCTTTTACTAATCAACTCATCAGTCTCTCCAAAAAGTTGTCTCCTCTCTGAATGACCAATGATTACATATTTTACATCCATTTCTTTAAGCATTAAAGGAGAAATTTCTCCTGTAAAAGCTCCCCTTTCTTCAAAATGGGCATTTTGGGCACAAAGGGCTATCTTTGTACCTTTAATTAGAGAACTCACATAATAAAGACATGTAAAAGGCGGAGCAATCCCGATAATCCTATCATACAAGGGATTTTTCATTAAAAAAGTGAGAAACCTTTCAAAATATTCCTTTGCTTCCTTGTGCGTTCCGTTCATCTTCCAATTACCAATGAACAATTTCCTCCGCATAATCTCTCCCTTATTACTTCTCTAATACTACTAATCCTGGCAAACTTTTTCCTTCTAAATATTCCAAAAAAGCACCCCCGGCGGTTGAAGTATGAGAAAAGGCATTTAAAACACCAGCTAATCTTAAAGCTGCTAATGTATCTCCTCCTCCAGCAACAGTTACTCCTGACAACGATGCAACCCTTCTTGCTATGGCAATAGTTCCTGAACTGAATTCTTTCTTCTCAAAGTATCCAAGAGGACCATTCCAAATTACTGTTTTTGCACCATAAAGAGCTGAAGAGTAAAATTCAACGGTCTCCCTACCTATATCATATATAACATCTTCTTTTTGTATCTCCATTAAATTGACATAAAGAGCTTTGCCTTCTCTTTCTACACCTGCATCAACAGGCAGATAAATTTTTACCGCTTGTTCTTTTGCTTCATAAAGTATACTTTTTGCAACTTCAATATAGTCCTTTTCTACGAAGGATTTACCTACTTCATAGCCAGAAGCTGAAAGAAAGGTATTCGCCATAGCTCCGCCAATAAAAAGTTTATCAATCTTTGTAAGAAGATTTTTTAGTATTCCAATTTTAGTTGAAACCTTACTTCCTCCCACTATGGCATAAAAGGGTCTTTCAGGTTTTCCCACTACTTTATTTAAAAATCTCAATTCCTTTTCGGTCAAAAAACCTATCCCTTTATCTTTCACTAATTCAGCCACCCCAACTACAGATGCATGGGCTCTATGACATACGGAAAAAGCATCATTTATATATATATCTGCCATTTGAGCCAAAATTTTGGCTAAGTCCATATCATTTTTGGTCTCCCCTTCATAATAGCGAATATTTTCAAGCAAAACCACTTCTCCCTCTTTCAATTTTTCAGTTATGTCTTTTGCATTTTCAGTAGATATTTCTTCTAAAAAGTAGATAGGGGCAGAAATTTTCTCTTTTAAATACTCGTATACAGGCTTTAAGGAAAGTTCGGGCACTCTTTTACCTTTAGGTCTCCCTAAATGGGAACAAAGAATAACCTTTCCACCACTATTTATGGCATATTTAATAGTAGGTAAAGCTTCCACAATTCGTGTATCATCCATAATCTTTCCATTTTCAAGGGGCACATTAAAATCCACTCTTATAAAAACTTTTTTCCCTCTTAAGTCAAAATCTTTAATATTCTTCATCGTTTAGCCTCCTCGTCTATTAATCCTTTATAATTAGAGTTGGACTATTTTTTTTAATAAATTTGCCATCTCTAAGGCACTAAAAGCCGCTTCAGCCCCTTTATTTCCTGCTTTTGTTCCTGCTCTTTCAATTGCCTGTTCAATGGTATCTGTAGTTAAAATTCCAAAAATAATGGGCACCTCTGTTTCTAACATTACCTGGGCAACTCCTTTAGATGCTTCAGAAGCTACATACTCAAAGTGTGGTGTGGCTCCTCTTATGATTGCCCCTAAACATATAATAGCATCAAACTTTTTACTTAGTGCAAGCTTTTTAGCAACAAGAGGTATTTCAAAAGCTCCTGGCACCCAAGTAATATAAATATTTTCTTCTCCTACATTATGTCTTTTTAATACATCTAAGGCACCTTCTAAAAGCTTTTGTGTAATAAAAACATTAAATCTGCTTACCACTATGGCAATGTTTAAATCTCTACCCTCAAAATATCCCTCTACAATTTTACAGTGTAGCATTCTACCCCTCCTAAATTACAGCTTATTCATTTTATTGAGGTTTATTAGTTTTATCCTTGTATAAAATAATTTTCTCACCCTCTTCAATGTATCCCATCTGAACTCTTAAAAACTCTTCATAAGCTCTATCGGAACTTTGATACTTTTTAATTTCAGTTCTTAGACGCTGATTTTCTATTTGTATTCTCTCTAATTCCTTACTTTCTCTTTGTATCATCCAGCTCAAAAATAAGTAAGTACTTATGGTTACAAATATTAACACAAACAAGACAAATAAAGCGATTCTTTTGATTTTTCTACGTTTTTTCCTTTTGCTATATGGGGTAACATAAACCTTTGGCGTAATACTCATAGTTAATAATTATATATTTAAGTTTCTATTTGTATAGGGGTTTTTTAAACCCTTTGGGCATTTTAATACCACTGCCAAGGGTTATTTCCTTTTTCTTTGGGGCGAGTGGTCCTCTTTTCATCAACTCCTGAGATGCTCTTTTCTTCTACTGTAGGAATTAAGACTCCCTTTATATGGTTTGAGCTTTCAGAATAGGTATGTCCTCCTGTAGGTGGTGGAGGTGGTGGAGGTACAACCAATTTTATCTTTAAACTATCTTTTTTTTTAGGTAACAATTGTGAGACCATCCTAAAGGGATTTATCCTTGAGAGAAGGGATGGTTTTTCCTCTTGCTTATGGTAATAAGTCTCATTCTCTCTTTTGGAAATTATATTAGGTGAAGGTTCTTTTTTGGGGTCCTGTAATGGACCTTTTGTAAAAGCACCTTCTTCTTTATACCCTAACTTCTCTTCTATGTCCCTTGCGACCTTCTCTAAGGTTGTCCAGAAATTTTCAAAGGTTGTTTCATAGTTTTTTTCATAAATTGGGGAGTAAGTGTTTGAGTCTCTAAGCTTTATTTTAATTTGCGCTTTTCCTGATAAGTCAAAGTTAAAAATGCTTTCCAAAACCTTGGTGCCTTCTTTTTTTATAGGAGCTTTCTCATAAGGCAATAGTTTTTCATTTAAAAATTTCAAAATAGGTTTCCGAAGATATGCAAATTCTTTTTCTGGATAAATTTCAGGGTCCTTTATAATCAGGTTATGAGCGGCATACCCATTAACTACAAGCAACCATAAAAAAATCCCTATCAAATACCAATACACAATTTTACCTACTTTATTTTTTTAAATTTTTCTCCTTTTCAGCAACGATTAATCGGGTTTTAACCACGGTATCAGGAGTTAAGCTAATGGAATCAATACCACACTCTACTAAATACTCGGCAAAATCTGGAAAATCAGAGGGTGCTTGACCACAAATTCCAATTTTTCTTCCTTTCCTTTTGGCAATCTCTATCACTTCTTTAATCATCTTCTTAACAGCAGGGTTTCTTTCATCATAGAGGTGAGACACCAATTCAGAATCTCTGTCTAAACCAAGAGTTAATTGTGTAAGGTCATTTGAACCTATGGAGAAGCCATCAAAGATTTCAGCAAATTCCTCTGCTAAGATAACATTACTGGGTATTTCACACATCACATATATTTCTAAACCATTTTCTCCTCTTTTAAGTCCGTACTTTTCCATAACTTGGATAACCCTTGTCCCTTCTTCAGGGGTTCTACAGAAGGGTATCATCACTTTTACATTGAAAAGCCCCATTTCATTCCTTACCTTTGCTAAGGCTTTACATTCCAAAGCAAAGGCAGGTTCAAATTTAGGATCATAATAACGAGAAGCCCCTCTCCAACCAATCATAGGATTGTGTTCTTCTGGTTCAAAAAGATAACCACCAATAAGATTAGCGTATTCATTGCTCTTAAAATCAGAAAGCCTAACAATGACATCATTAGGATAAAAGGCGGCAGCAATTGTTGCCACTCCTTGAGCCAATTTGTCTACAAAAAATTCAGATTTATTCTGATATCCAAAGGTTCTTTTTTCAATTTCTTGTACTACTTTTTTAAGCTTTTTATCAGAGGAAGCTTTAGATTTTAGCTCCTCAAAATGAACTAAAGCTAAGGGATGGATCCCTATATGGGAATTAATAATAAATTCTAAACGAGCCAGACCTACACCATCATTGGGAATCTGTGCTTGAGCAAAAGCTTGTTCAGGAATACCTACATTCATCATAATTTTAGTATTTGTTTTAGGAAGGTTCTCTAAGTCTATTCTTTCTACCTCATAGGGGATTAAACCCTCTAAAACTCTCCCTTCTTCTCCTTGAGTACAATCTATGGTTATTTCTGCTCCATCTTTCACAGCTTTTGTGGCAATTTCGGTCCCTACAATACAAGGAATACCAAGCTCACGAGAGACAATAGCAGCATGACAGGTTCTTCCTCCTTTGTCTGTAACAATAGCTGAAGCTTTTTTCATTATAGGTTCCCAGTCAGGGTCTGTCATGGTCGTAACTAACACCTCTCCTGGTTGAAAAGCATTAATGCCTCCTACATCTAAAATTACTCGAGCTCTCCCCTGCCCAATTTTACTTCCCACAGCTTTACCTGTGCATATTACTTTGCCTTCACCTTTCAGTTTGTAAATTTCGTAAAATTTTACATCTTTAATAGCGTGGACAGTTTCAGGTCTTGCCTGAACGATAAAAAGTTCCCCTGTGCCAACTTCCTTCCCATCTCCATCTTTTGCCCACTCAATATCCATAGGACGCCCATAGTGTTCCTCAATTATGATAGCCCATTCAGCTAACTTTAATAACTCTTCATCAGTTAGCACAAAACTTTCCCTTTCTTCTTTGGTTGTTTTTACTTCTTTAACTGGTCTTGCAACAGAGTTACCATAAACAAGTTTGACATGTTTACTTCCTAATTTTTTAGATAAAATGGGCTTATATCCCCTTTTAAGAGTTGGTTTAAAAACATAAAACTCATCGGGATTTACTTTTCCCTGAACTACATATTCTCCCAACCCCCAAGCACCGGTAATATAAACCACATCTCTAAAACCTGATTCTGTATCTAAAGTAAACATAACTCCTGAACTTGCCTTATCTGAACGAACCATTTTCTGCACAGCAACAGATAAATATACGGAAAAATGATCAAAACCTTTGTCCTCACGGTAAGAAATCGCTCTATCGGTAAAAAGAGAGGCAAAACATTTTTGGACATAATCTATAATTTGCTTTGTTCCTCTAATGTTAAGATAGGTTTCTTGTTGTCCTGCAAAGGAGGCATCAGGCAGGTCCTCAGCTGTAGCAGAAGATCTAACTGCTACATCTGGGTCTTTCCCATATTTCTGAGCAAGCCTTTCATAACTCCTTGCAATTTCTTCTGCTAATCTTTCTGGCATCTTGGCATGATAAATTAAATTTCGTATTTTCTTTCCTCTCTTTTGTAAATCTTCAATATTATGAGTATCTAATCCCTTTAAAGTCTTTTTTATCTCCTCATCCAAGTGATTCTCTTTTATAAAATATCTATAAGCCTCAGCGGTAACGGCAAACCCATAGGGAACATTAATACCCTTGGAGGTTAACTTACTATACATTTCTCCCAAAGAAGCATTTTTACCTCCCACTAATGGAACATCTTCATATTTAATTTCATCAAACCAAAGGATAAAAGGCTTATCATTCATAGAGACCTCCTCATTGAGGATTTTATATAACTTATCAAAGCTTTATTTTTTGTCAAGAAATATAGAGAGAAGATGGGCACTGTATAATCGCAGGCTAAAGCCTTAGGGTACCAAAATCATTAGAAGTGCCAGTTTAAAATAGGAACCATGATCCTCCTCTCTTTGTTGACTTTTAAATATAAAGCTTTAATATTTTAGTATATAAAGTTTTAAAAGGAGGATTTAATGGACTTAACTGTTCTAATTGTATACTATAGCACCTTTGGAAATACTTATAAAATGGCACTTGAGGTTGCGGAAGGAGTAAAGGCAGTGCCTGGGGCTATACCTGTGATAAGAACGGTTCCGGAACTAATACCCGAGGAAGTTATTCAATCACGAGAAGATATAAGAAGAGGGAAAGAACTTCAAAAAGAGGTGCCCTTAGTAACTCTTGATGATTTTAGAAAGGCTTCTGCTATTGCCTTTGGCACTCCTACGCGCTTTGGAGTAGTTTCAGCACAATTAAAAAATCAAATTGATCGGCTTTCTCCTCTCTGGCAAGAAAGAGCTTTAGAAGGAAAACCTGCAGGGATTTTTGTTTCAACTTCAACCTTACATGGGGGGCAAGAGATGACAATTTTTTCTTTACTTCCTGCCTTACTTCACTTAGGTATGATCTTTGTTGGTGTTCCCTACTCTGTGAAGGAGCTATTTACGACTAAAGGTGGTGGTTCTCCTTATGGACCAGGACATGTAGCAGGTGATAATTCCCAAAGAGAGTTAGATGAAGAAGAAAAAGCTATTTTAAGAGCTTTTGGTAAAAGGCTTGCAGAAATTGCCCTAAAATTAAACAAATAAAAATGCTTCTCTTACACATCTGTTGTGGTCCCTGTGCCTTATATCCCCTGGAGGTGCTTAAAAACAAAAATATACCCATTAAGGGTTTTTTCTATAATCCAAACATCCATCCTTATCAGGAGTTTAAATTAAGGATTGAGGCTCTTAAAAAGGTTTCAAGCCTTGAGGGATTAGAGATAGTTTGGGATGAAAAATATGGGCTTAATGAATTTCTTGAAGAAGTCTTTTTTCTTATAGAGACACCTAAAAGATGCGAAAGATGTTATTATCTTCGGCTAAAAAAAACAGCTGAGCTTGCAAGCTCTCTTAAAGCTTCTGCCTTCTCTACGACACTTCTTTATAGCCCCTTTCAGCAACATCAACTAATAAAAGAAATCGCTGAAGATTTAGCTCATCGCTATAAAATTGAATTTTATTATGAAGACTGGAGGGAAGGTTATTACCTTGGAAAGGAAAAAGCTCGGGAGTTAGGAATATATCGCCAAAAATATTGTGGCTGTATTTTTAGTGAAGAGGAAAGATTTTCCTCTTGTTTTAAATCTAAAAAGAATTAAATTTACAATGGATTTAATTTTAAATTCTTTGTTAGGATGTGTGCTATGATAACTCAGCTTTTAGCTAAAATTGTAGGGACTAAGAACGAAAGAGAATTAAAAAAACTAAGACCTATTGTTGAAAGGATAAATGCTTTAGAACCTCAAATTCAAAAACTCTCAGATTATGAACTCTCCCAAAAAACCTTTGAATTTAAAGAAAGGCTGTCGAAGGGGGAATCCTTAGATTCACTTTTAACTGAGGCTTTTGCGACAGTTCGAGAAGCCGCAAGAAGGGTGCTTGGGCTTCGTCATTTTGATGTGCAACTTATCGGAGGTATAGTGCTTCATCAAGGAAAAATTGCCGAGATGAAAACAGGCGAGGGTAAAACCTTAGTTGCCACCCTTCCAGCTTATCTTAACGCACTCACAGGAAGAGGTGTCCATATCGTCACGGTAAATGACTATTTAGCGAAAAGAGATGCTGAATGGATGGGACCCATTTATAGGTTCTTAAATTTATCCGTATCTTACCTTCAAAATAATATGTATGATGAGGACCGAAAAAAAGCCTATCAAGCAGATATCTTATATGGAACTAATTCTGAATTCGGATTTGATTATCTAAGAGACAATATGAAATATTCTCTTGAGGATATGGTTCAAAGGGATCATTACTATGCGATTATTGATGAAGTAGATTCTATATTAATTGATGAGGCAAGAACCCCTCTTATCATATCTGGTCCCTCTGAAGAAAGCACAGACCTTTACTATTTTATGGATGAAATTGTTAGAAAGTTGAAAAAAGACATACACTTTACTGTAGATGAAAAGAGTAAAAGTGCCCATCTTACTGAGGAAGGTATTGCTGAATGTGAGCGCTTGCTTGGAATAACAAATCTATACAATCCTCGCTATGTTAGACTGGTGCATCATTTACATCAAGCTTTAAGGGCACACCATTTATTTAAAAGAGATGTAGACTATGTGGTAAAGGATGGTAAAGTCATTATCGTAGACGAATTTACTGGAAGACTAATGCCTGGGAGAAGATGGAGCGACGGACTTCATCAAGCCATTGAAGCTAAGGAACGAGTAAAAATTGAAGCAGAAAATCAAACCTTAGCCATGATAACTATTCAAAACTACTTTAGGATGTATGAAAAACTTGCAGGAATGACTGGAACCGCTGAAACAGAAGCGGCAGAATTTAAAGAAATCTACAACTTAGATGTAATCGTTATTCCTACTCATAAACCGATGATAAGAGTAGATTATCCCGATTTAGTTTTTCGCACTTTTAAAGAAAAAATAGAGAAGGTAATAGAAGAAATTGAAGAAAATTATAAAAAGGGAAGACCAGTCCTTGTTGGCACTACATCCATTGAAAAAAGTGAATTGATATCTAAACTTCTCAAAAAGAAGAAAATTCCTCATCAAGTGCTAAATGCTAAGCATCATGAAAAGGAGGCTCAGATTATTGCTCAAGCAGGTCGTTCTCGGGCGGTGACAATTGCCACAAATATGGCAGGAAGAGGCGTGGATATTCTTTTAGGTGGAAATCCTGAAGGGTTAGCCAAAGCCCAGCTTGAGGCTGAAGGATATGATTTATCAGAGATCCCAGAAAGAGCTTGGAACGAAGTCCTTGCTATGGCAAGACAGGGGCTTGACCCAACAACTAAATATCAAGACTACTGGGCTAAAGTCCTATATGAGAAATACTTAGAGTGCCAAGAAGATGCCAAAAGAGTTAAAGAACTGGGGGGACTTTATATAATTGGTACAGAAAGACATGAATCCAGAAGGATAGATAACCAATTACGGGGAAGGTCGGGACGACAAGGTGATCCAGGAGCAAGTAGGTTCTTTTTATCCCTGGAAGATGACCTCCTTCGGCTCTTTGGATCTGATAAACTTAAAGCTTTTATGGAAAAATTAGGTCTTCCAGAGGGGGAACCTCTTGAACATCCTTGGTTAAACAAGGCTATTGAACAAGCTCAAAAAAAGGTAGAAGCCTATCATTTTGAAATTAGAAAACATCTTTTAGAATACGATGATGTAATGAATAAACAAAGAGAAACCATTTATTCCCAAAGAAAAGAAATATTAAAAAGTGAAAGTATAAGAGACTGGATTATTTCTATGGTTGAAGAAACTGTGCAAGAGCTTGGAAACCTTCATTTTCTTGAAGAGAAAAACTTCACCTCTGAATCCTTAGAGACGTTACTTGCCAATTTTAAAGAAATTTTCAATTTCCAACCCACCCTCCCAGAAATTAAATCTAAAGCAGAAATAATTAACTTTTTAAAAGAAGAAGCCTTAAAGGTCTATGAAATAAGAGAAAAAAACTTTGGTCCTGACCTTATGAGAAATTTAGAAAAATATTTCCTTTTAACTACCATTGATACTCTTTGGAAGGATCATCTTTTGATTTTAGATCAAGTGAAAGAAGCGGTGGGGCTTAGAGGTTATGGACAAAAGAACCCACTTCAAGAATACAAGAAAGAAGCTTTCCACCTCTTCGTTGAACTTATGAGAAAAATCAGGATTACTACCCTTAGTTATCTCTACCGTGTGGAGATTAAAGAGGAAGCAGAAAAAATAGAGCAAATGGTGCTTGAAGAAGGAGAAATTGATGAACGAAAGCTCCAATATAAAAAAGAAGATCTTTTTCAAGAGGAAAAAGAGACAGAAGAAAAAACACAACCTATTAGAGCTCAAAAAATTGGCAGAAATGACCCTTGCCCTTGTGGCTCTGGTAAAAAATATAAAAAATGCTGCGGAAAACATTTAGAAGAGAGTTATGCCTCGGCAGAACAAGGCTAAAGATTTAAAAGACATAGAAGCTATAGAATTTTGCCTTCCTGCAATTAATGAAAAGGGAGAAGAGTTTCTTTTTTGCTTAAAAGATTATTTGGGTAAAGACAAAGATATCATTCTCTATTTTTATCCTAAGGACAATACACCTGGCTGCACTCAGGAAGCCTGCGATTTTAGAGATAACCTTAATATTTTAAAAAATGTTGCCTTTGTAGTAGGCATAAGTCCTGACAGCATAAAAAGTCATAAAAATTTTCAATCAAAGCATAATCTTAATTTTATTTTAGCTTCTGACCCTGAATTAGAAGTTATTAAAGCTTACGGAACCTTTGGAGAAAAGCAAAGCTATGGTAAAAAAACTATGGGTGTAATTAGGTCAACTTTTATCATCTCACCCGAGGGCAAAATTAAAAAAATTTGGAAAAATGTAAAAGTAAAAGGTCATATTTTAGAAATTCTCAAATATTATGAATTACAAGGACTTTAAAGGCTTTTACCTCCACTCACTTACATCTCTCTCTTCAAAGGGATTTAATATTTGATTTATCCCTCTAATAAGAACCTCTTTTAATCTGTTTTCCAAGGCTTTATCAAATCCCCCCTCAACTAAGGCTATCTTCTCTTGAGTTAGAGCCCCTCTTATCCATTCTTTCCACTCTAAATATTTTTGTCCTTTGGTATTTTCTATAATTCTAAAATACCAAAAAGTGATATCGTTAACTTTTAAGTATAGGCTTCCTTCCCAAAACTCAGAAGGCTTAACTATATTTGGATAGGCAAGCTTTTTTAGTATTTCAAATAGAGGCTTACTTGAATCTATAATAAAAACCTTTTGATTAGGTTTTACCCATTTTAAAAAATTTTCTAAATCTTTGTTATTGAGGGCAATACAGCCTTGCGTCCAGTGATAGTTTTCACCTTCCCTTTCCTTTTTAAAAGCTCCACCGCCGTGCAATCCAATTTCACTTCCCAAAACTTCTTTGATCTTCTCATTATGACATTTTCTCTCTTCTTTACACTTCCTTAAAGCTTGAAAATCTATGTCTCCCCTAAAATAGGCATAAGTCAGATCATTAAAATTTGGATAATTGAGCTTTATAAAATATAGGTATTGTTTTGAGGGTCTTATCTCCGTAATTTCATATTTACCTTCAGGGGTTAAAAAATCTCCCTTTTTTCTTTTGGAAAGTTCACTTTTTAATCCATAACCAATTTTGGTTTCAAAAATTACCTCTTCACTTTTTTTTACCTGTAATTTATATGTTGCCTTATCAATTAAATAGTAGATTTCTTCAGCCTTTAAAACTTGTGAAAAAAAAACTAAGAGGATGAATACCCCAAAAATAAAAGTTAATACATATAACTTCATAGGAGATTCTATTTCAATTAAACCATAAGGATCTACAAATATCAAGTTAATTAAGTTTGGTAGCCGCAGGCTTTAGCCTGCGAAGGAATTCAAAAAATGAAATTTATTGTTTTTATGATAAAATTCTATTAAAATTTTTAAAAATTTCACTAATTAACATATAAAGAGAACTATTATGGGTGTAAAAGAAAAATGGGCTAAAACAAAAGAGATAAAATTAACTCCTAAGGAAATCATAAAGCTCGTTAAAGATATGGCTCTTTCTTACCCCGCTATTTTAGTCCTTTACAGCTTTGGCTCATTAGCAAGATCTAACTTTAAAGAAGGTTCTGATGTTGATATTGCTATTTATACCACTAAAGACTTCTCTTGTGATGACTTTTACCAATTGTATGGAGAGCTTACCAGA
The DNA here is from genome assembly GCA_046291435.1 of Caldimicrobium sp. Taxonomy (GTDB): domain Bacteria; phylum Desulfobacterota; class Thermodesulfobacteria; order Thermodesulfobacteriales; family Thermodesulfobacteriaceae; genus Caldimicrobium. The sequence goes on from JBKBTC010000006.1 coordinate 24,645, forward strand.
AAACTTCGTTCAGATAGAGTAGATTTAGTATGGTTAAACAAGGCAGACCCTATCATTAGCTTTGAAATTATCAAAAC
>JBKBTC010000083.1:0-4919 GCA_046291435.1 Caldimicrobium sp.
TGTTATATTTCTAAATTAAATAAAATATTGATCTAAATCAAAGTATTTTTATCCTTAAGAATTATCTTAACATTAAAAGGGGGAAAAGATGAGGTGTCCTGGACAAGATTGGAGATACTGGAGAGAAGACGCTATCTTTGAGATAAGCTGTCCTTTCTGTGGTGAAAAGATAGAATTTTTTAAGGATGATACCCTACGGAAATGCCCAAATTGCAAAAGAGCCGTGCCTAATCCAAAAATGGATTTTGGCTGTGCCGCCTATTGTAAATATGCAGATGTGTGCTTAGGAGAGCTACCTCCTGAGTTAATACGCGAAAAGGCTAATCTTTTAAAAAATCTTTTGCTCGCAGAAATAGAAAAAATCTTAGACCAAGAAATATTTAAAAAATTAGTTAAAGAAGGACAAATTTTAGAATCAAATTTAAAAAATAAGGAAAAATCTGTCGGTACATCCCTACTGGTATTTTACTTCTATTTTCTTAAGTCTGAGCAAAGAGAGGAGCTTTATAAAAGGCTCAATTTACCTGAAACATTAAAAGAAGAGATAGAGGAGAACATAAAAGAAATCCCGCAAGGGCTTTCTTTAGAAAACTTAAGATTGAAATTGGAGGAGGGATAGGTATGGCTAAAGTTTTAAGAAAAATTATAGAGATTAATGAGGAGCTCTGTAATGGATGTGGAAAATGCGTTTTTGCCTGCCAAGAAGGAGCTATTGCTATAATAGATGGGAAAGCCAAACTTATAAGTGAAGTCCTTTGTGATGGCTTTGGAGCTTGTTTAGGGGAGTGCCCAACAGGGGCTTTAAAAATTGTAGAAAGAGTCGCTGAAGAATTTGACGAGAAGGCAGTTGAGGAATATCGCCAAAGTTTTTCAGCTCTTGCATGCGGATGTCCTTCACATCAATTAAGAGAATTTACCTCGTCCTCTCAGGAAGGTGCCAAAAAGGAAAGCTCACTTTCCATTAATACTTCCCTAACTCACTGGCCTGTACAAATAAGACTTGTTCCCCCTTCTGCTCCTTTTCTGGAAGGAGCAAAGCTTCTTGTGTGTGCTGATTGTGTGCCAGTTGCTTACCCAACTCTCCACATAGACCTTCTTCCAGGGAGAAAAATAATGATTGGTTGCCCTAAATTTGACCCCGTAGATGATTATATAAAGAAGTTTTCTGAAATTTTGGGGAAAAGAAATTTAGAAAGTATTGAGGTTGCCATAATGGAAGTGCCCTGCTGTAAGGGACTTTTATATATTTTATTAGAAGCCAAGAAATTGGCTAAGAAAGAAATTCCTATTAAAGTATATACTATTGGAGTTAAAGGGGAGAAAATAAAAGAGGAGGTCTTTTAGAGATGCAATGGGGGAAAGAGTTTTTAGGAAAGGATGCCTTCCTTGAGAAAATGTCAGAAGCTAAGAAAGGATATGAGGTAAATGGTTGCTTTGGTGTAAATTCATGTCCTAATGCCATAACTCAATCTTCCCATCTCACTAAGACCTTAGAAAATATTTTGGAGGCAGAAAATATAACAGAGTTTTTAAAAGCGAAAGTTAAGGGAAAGCTAAAACATCATCATAAATTTAGGGTAGCTTTTTCAGAATGTCCCAATGCCTGCTCCCAGATCTATATTGCTGATTTTGCTTTTCATGGAGTAGTTAAGGTACAAGCTAACCCTAAGGCTTGCAGTTTTTGTGGCTCCTGTGTAGAGGTTTGCGAAGAGAAGGCTATAGAGCTCACAGAGTATGGACCTACAATTTCTGAAGAAAAGTGCGTTGGATGTGGGCATTGTATTAAAATCTGCCCAGAAGAGGCTTTAGAAGAAGTGTTTAGAGGTTATAAAATTTACTTGGGTGGTAAGTTAGGAAGGCATCCCAGGTTGGCTACTTTTTTAACCTATGCAAAGGAGGAGGAAATCTTTAAGATATTTTATAAAGTTTTAAACCTATATAAGGATTATAATGAAAAGGGGGAACGCTTGGGAACAATTATTGAAAAAATTGGCTGGGAAAAAGTTAAAAAATTACTTCTGGAATAGAGGAGGTCTCTATATTTTCCTGGGTTTTTGCGTTATTTGAATTTTTCTTTAAATACTCTTGGAAATATTCTAAAACTTCACCATTTAATACCCTTTTTGCTCCAGCGTAGCGTCTTTTAAAATAGGGATCCTCTAAAGAGTCAATAGAGATTCTTTTTTTAGAAGAGGAAATGTGAATAAATCTACTATCTCCCAAGTAAATGCCCACATGGGAGATTCTGTTTCCATTGGTTCTAAAGAATACAAGGTCGCCTGGAATTAGAGCCTCTCTCTCTACAGGCATTCCAACTTGAAATTGTTCAGGAGAACTTCTTGGAAGCTTTATTCCCAATTCTTCATAGACAAGCTTTACAAAGGCTGAACAATCTAAATAGCCATTTCCACTTCCACCTAATTTGTAGCGGGAGTCTGCTAAATTTTTAGAGAGTTCAACTAATTTTTGCCTTATAGCCATCTCTTCATCTTTGGAGAGCATAGAAGGAGTTAAAATTTTATTTTTGGCAAGAATATTTTTTTCAAATTTTTCCTTTAGGTTTTCTTCTTTTGCTTCAAAGGTCTTTTTAGGACTTTCTAAAACAAAGGGTTTTTCAGAAATATGGGAAGTTGAAGGAATTTTTAATTTTTGCCCCACAGAAATTAAATTACCCTCAAGCTGGTTTATTCTCTTTATCTCCTCTAAGGGCACATTATAATTAAGAGATATCCTGTAAAGCGTTTCCCCCTCTTTAACTGTATGGTAAACAAAATCTTCCTTAGGAGAGGGAGTAGCTGGGCTTGGATATATGGTTTTAACTATGATTTTTTGACCAGGTTTTAATTTATTGCTTTTTAATTGATTTAGCTTTTTTAGCTCCTCTATAGGTACTCCAAATCTATGGGAGATTTTCTGTAAGGTGTCTCCCTTCTTAACTGTGTAGGTAAGATGAATGGGCTCCTCCCTGAGAGTTGTTGTATCTTGATTTTGCTTCTGATTTTTAATTTTATTTTGATTGTTTGCTTTAGCTAAGCTTTGAGTTTTTTCAGCTTTTTTTGAGGAAGATCTTTTTGGAGTTGAAAGAGAGTTTGTATTGCTTTTTACTTTAGTACCTTTATTTGTTGTAATTTTAGATGTGGATTTATTTAAAATTTTCTTTGTATTTTTAGAGTAGGTATTTTTGGTGGTTTTTTGAGAGATCTTCTGGGTCTTTTTTTTGGTTTCTGCCAAAAGATAGGGTGAGTTGAAAAAATAAAAAAGGATTAGAAAAGAAATTGAAAATATATAAAAAATGCCTTTAGCTTTCATTTTTGGATTATTTTGTTTATTTTAAAACTTTTATAACGAAAATTTTCAAAAAGTCAACCCCTAAAATTAGAATTGTGGGTACTATTTTAAAATGTCGCTGTTAATTCCTATTTTGAAATGTCACATTTATGGTAGCTGCAGGCTTTAACCTGCAAGAACGCAACCTAAAGGTTGCGGCTAACAAGAAACAAAGAATTCAAAGGGTTTGGTAGCCGCAGGATTTAGCCTGCGAGGGAAATTAGAGCATCCTTAAAAAAAGATATGAAAAAAGTGAAAAATAAAGCCTGTGATAATTTGATCCTGTGATAATTGGAAGGAGTAAGGATAAATTTAACCCTTTTTTTAAAAAATACCGAGATTATAATAAATTTAAGATACTTATGCAATAGTAGGAGGCAATTATGGGCCTCAATATAAATATGAAAAAAGTTTTCACCTCTGAATATTTCCAAAAATTAATCCTTTTTATGTTTATTGTACTTTCCTCTCTTTTTCTGCGGGAGGCAAAGATTGCTGAAACTGGTATGACAGATTATTGCTATGTTCCACCTTTTGCGGGAAATATAGTAAAACCCAATGTTTTAATGGTTATGGACTTTTCTGGCTCTATGCAGTTTCCTACTTACGTCCCCTGTAATTTCGATACTTATACTGGACAAAAAGTAGCTCTTTGTGGAACCTCATCTTCCACTTATAATACAAACACTACCTATAGTGGTTACTTTGACCCAAATAAATGCTATAGCTATTCAAGTAATTCTTTCCAAGAGGCTATTTGTGATTGTTCCAATAAAATTGGAACTTCTTCTTGTATCTCAGGAAACCTTTTAAACTGGATTAGCACAACAAGGATTGACATAGCAAGAAAGGTTTTAACAGGGGGAAGAACAAGTCAATCGGGAGGCAACACCTTTTTGGATAGCGAAGGGGCAACATATACCATTAGAGATAATAACCTAAAATGCCAATTTACGATAAGTGCCACACAAACGGATAATAGGCAATTAACTATAAGTAATTATAACGACACTTGCCCTCTCGGAAACAATGCAGTATCTAACGCAAGGCTAAGGATTAGACCTTCTGACCCTTCCTCAATAAAAGGAATAATTCATAACTTCTGCGACATATCAGACTTAAACGGACAGATAAACGAGAAATGCCAAATCATTATGGAGTTTATGGTTTTTGCAAGTGATGGACGGTACGGTGAGATAAGAGTTGGGAAAAGTGCAACCATTGCCAATTTAATAAATGCTATAAATAATGAACTACCTTATTTGGGAACTCCCACTGGAGAAGCCCTATGGGAAGCCTATGACTATTACAAACAGAGGAACGATCATAATTATGAAGCAAATAGCGCCCATATAAACAGAGGAAATGGAAATCAAGACCCCTATTACGACGGCTCTGGAGCAAATAGTAAGCCTGTTCCCTGTAGGAAGGGTTTTATTCTCCTTATCTCCGATGGTGCCTGGAATGGGAATGTCGATCCCGTTGTGCCAGCGCGCATAATGGCAACAACGGATTTAAGAGATGACCTGCCAGGGACGCAAAATGTGATTACCTATGCGGTCTACGCCTTTGGAGACCATGACTCATCCACA
>JBKBTC010000084.1:0-4907 GCA_046291435.1 Caldimicrobium sp.
TGGTTTACTTCATCTAAAAAAACAATTGCTTTTTGAAAAATATAAAGATCTTTTTTCACCAGAGCTGAAAAAACAGATTCCCTCTTTTCCTCAAAAAATAGCTATTATAACCTCTCTGTATGGAGCGGCTCTACAAGATTTTTTAAAAATTGCCAAAGAAAGATGGGACTTACATATTATGGTATATCCTGTAAGAGTGCAAGGAGATGGAGCTCATAAAGAAATAGAGCAGGCTATTTATGATTTAAATAGCTTTTTTCCTGATTTAGATTTAATAGTTATTACAAGAGGTGGGGGTTCTTTAGAAGATTTAGCACCTTTTTATACAGAAGAAATTATTTTAGCTATCCGCTCATCAGAAATACCCATTGTTTCTGCTGTGGGACATGAAATAGATATATCTCTTTGTGATTTAGCAGCAGATAAAAGATGCCCTACCCCTTCAGCCTGCGCTTTTGAAATATTGCCGGATAAAAAAGAAATTTTTGCCAATCTTAATATCTATAAAAACAAACTACGAAAGCTCTTGGAAATAAAATTAACAGATAAAGAAAAAATTCTTAGATCCGCAGAAATGGAATTAGTAAGAAAAAGTCCTTTAAATTATTTCCATAAAGTTGAGAGTTTTTTAAGAGAAGCAAGACTTAAAATTTTTCAAAAAATTAATACACATTTTTTGAAAAAAGAAAAAAAGATTTTTGAATATAAGAATAAATTAGAAGAAAAAAATCCAAAAAAATTGCTTGCCTTATTGGCTGAACAACTTCGTGGATACAGAAAGCTCCTTTTTTCACTTTCTCCTTACAATATTTTAGAGAAAGGATATAGTATTGTAAAAAAGCAAACTACAAAAAAGGTAATTAGATCCTCAGATGAGGTTGAAGAGGGAGAGTTTCTGGAAATTCAATTATCCAAAGGGAAATTATTAGCAAAGGTCGTAAGTAAAGAACCTTAAATTCTTGTAAGGAGAACTGGGATGGTAAAATTAGATTATACCTTTGAAGAAGCCTTAAAAAAAATAGAAGAAATTTTGAGAGCCCTTGAGGAAAAAGATTTAGAATTAGAAAAGGCACTTTCCTTATATGAAGAAGGACTCATGCTTATTAACTATTGTGAAGAAAAATTAAAACAGGCAAGGCTAAGAGTAGACATTATTTTAAAAAGTAAAGAAGGCTTCTATTTAGAGCCTATAGATAAAGTTAAGGACTTCCCTAAAAATGAATAATTTTGAAGAACTAAAAAAATATTTAAAAGAAAAAAAGGAAAAAATTGAAAAAACTATGCAATTTGCTTTTCCTAAAGAAGATTCATATGGTAAGAGAGTGATTGATGCCGCCTCCTATAGTCTTATAGCCGGAGGAAAAAGGATTAGACCAATTCTATGTCTCCTTAGCTATGAATTATATCATGAGAGTTCTGATGAAATTTTACTTTTTGCCTGTGGTATTGAATGCATTCATACTTATTCTTTAATCCACGATGATTTGCCCTGCATGGATGATGATGATCTAAGAAGAGGAAAGCCCTCATGTCACAAAGCCTTTGATGAGGCAACAGCCATTTTAGCTGGAGATGGTCTTCAAGCTCTTGCCTTTGAATGGTTCACTCACCCCCTTTTAATAAAAAAATTGGACCCAAAACGGCTTTTAAAAGCTATTAATTGTATAGCGGAAGCTTCCGGCTTTACTGGTATGGTTGGCGGTCAAATGGCAGATCTGTTAGCACAAGGAAGAAGGGGTAGCTTAAAGGAACTCAAGTGGATCCATAGGCATAAAACTGCTGCCTTAATTAGAGCTTCCGTAGTTAGTGGAGCTATATTAGCAGGAGCTCCTGAGGGTCACTTAAAGAAACTTTCTCGCTTTGGTGAAAACTTAGGACTACTTTTTCAAATAGTAGATGATTTATTAGATATAACAGGGGATAGAGAAACCTTAGGAAAACCTTTTCAATCAGACCTTAAAAAACAAAAACTAACCTATCCTTCTCTATTCGGGCTTGAAAAAACGCAGGAGCTTGCAAAAAAAACTGCAGAAAAAGCCCTTTTAGCTTTAGATTTCTTAGGAAATAAGGCTAATTTATTAAAACAATTAACTTTATATCTGTTGCACAGAGTAAACTAAGATGAGTTTGTTATCTCAAATTAATTCTCCCCAGGATTTAAAAAAACTTAAACCTTCACAATTAAAACTCTTAGCTGAGGAACTACGAAAATATATTATTGAGGTGGTCTCTCAAAAAGGGGGACATCTTGCACCTAATTTAGGAGTTATTGAGTTAACTCTTGCCCTTCATTATGTGTTTGATTCACCAAAGGATAAAATCATATGGGATGTGGGACATCAATGTTATGCACATAAAATAATTACAGGAAGAAGAGAGGCTTTTAAAAATTTAAGAACCTACGGAGGTATTGCTGGCTTTCCCAAAAGAGAAGAAAGCCCTCACGATTGCCTTGATACTGGACATAGCTCAACCTCTATATCAGCAGGATTAGGTATGGCTGTGGGAAGAAGATTAAAAAAGGAAGAAGGAAAAATTATCGTTGTCATAGGAGATGGTTCAATTACCGCGGGTATGGCTTTTGAAGCCTTAAATAATGCTGGTTATCTTAAAGAGGATCTTTTAGTGATACTGAATGATAATGAAATGTCTATCTCCCCAAATGTAGGTGCCTTATCCTCTTTCCTTTCCAAAAGAATGACTGGAAATTTGGTAAGATTTATGAAAAAAGAAATTGAAAAAATTGTTCCCAAATTTCCAGGTGGCGAAAGCATATTACATCTTCTCAAAAAAGGTGAAGATCTTTTGAAAATAGCTATTACCCCGGGAGCATTATTTACAGCTCTTAACTTTGAATATGTAGGTCCTGTGGACGGGCATGATATGGAATCTCTTATAGAGATTTTGAGTAATATAAAAAAATTAAAAGGTCCAATCCTTTTTCATGTAATAACCAAAAAAGGGAAAGGGTATCCACCAGCTGAAGCTGACCCAGAAACATTTCATGGCATTGGTCCTTTCAAAATAGAAACAGGAAAACCTATTAAATCCAAAGAAGAAGCTCCTACTTATACAGAAATTTTTGGGAAAACTCTGGTAAAATTAGCTGAAATTGAACCCAAACTTATAGCTATAACAGCTGCTATGAAGACAGGCACGGGTTTAAAAGAATTTGCTAAAAGATATCCAGAAAGATTTTTTGATGTGGGAATCTGTGAACAACACGCCGTTACTTTTGCTGCAGGATTAGCTTTAGAAGGCTACATACCTGTTTGCGCTATCTATTCAACCTTTCTGCAACGAGCTTATGACCAAATAATTCATGATGTAGCTTTAAATAAAGCCAAAGTCATTTTTGCCATAGATAGAGCGGGACTTGTGGGTGAAGATGGTCCCACCCATCATGGCATCTTTGACCTCTCTTACCTAAGAATTGTACCAAATTTAATATTATGTGCACCTAAGGATGAAAATGAATTGCAACATCTTCTATATAGCGCTTTAAAATATCCTTTCCCTTGTGCTATTAGATATCCCAGAGGAGCTGGATGGGGTGTATCCTTAGACCAGGATTTCAAAGAGGTACCCTTAGGTACCGCTGAAGTTTTATTAGAGGGAAGCGATGCACTAATTTTGGCTATCGGCTTTCCCGTTCACTTATCCATAAAGGCTTGTGAAGAATTGCGAAAAGAAGGCATATCTGTAGGAGTAATAAATGTAAGATTTTTAAAACCATTAGATAGAGTAACCTTATCCTCCTACATTAAAAAAATAGGAAAAATTTTGGTAATTGAAGAAAATTCTTTTATTGGTGGTCTATCCTCAGCCATTGCTGAATTAATCTTAGAAGAAAATTGTCATGTCTATTTTGATAAAATTGCTCTACCAGACTGTTTTATTGAACATGGAGATTTAAAAACATTGCGAGAAAAATATGGTTTCTCAGTGAAGAATATAAAAGATAAAATCTACAATTTAGTAAAAAAGAATTGACATTTTTGTAGATTTTTTATATCATATCCATTTAATAGATTCTAATTGTGCCAATTTTTAATGCTATTTATAGGCATATTTTTTGATTTAACAAAATAAATATGAAAAAATTTGGGCTATACATTATTTTGATAATATTTCTTTTTTTACCTTTTTCCATCGTATATGGCAAAAAAATTAAGATAAAATCTATAACCGAGATTAACTTTTTTTGCAGACAAGTTCAGCCAAATAACCCATATTGTCCTAAATGGTTAGAAACTCAACAAAAATTATTACAGCTTAAAGATTTTCTTTATAAAGAAATCAATAAATATTGTGAAAAGCATAAAGAGAACAAATTTTGCAAAGAAAAAGCAAGAAGAGACTTTTCCACCTTTTGCAGCAGGATAGAACCTGAAAATGATTTTTGTAAAGAATGGCAAAATCTTAAACAATTGGAACTCGAAACCAAAGGATTCCTTTTAGAGAAAATACAAAACTTTTGTCAAGAAAATCCACTACATCAATTTTGTAAATAATAATTTAAGGCTCAAAAATGTCTGCTACTGTGTTTATACAAAATTAAATTTCTTTTGCTACAGCTGAAAGTTAAAATGATCGCTGTAAGCTTTAATTCGCGTGAATTTAACTGGTATTGCCTCGCAGGCTAAAGCCTGAGGCTACCAAGTAAATTAAAATTTCTGTAGGGGCATATGGATAGCTGATTCCTTCGAAGGCTGAAGCCTGCGCCTACCTAAAAAGAATGTCTCATTTCAATATAGGAACAACAGAGGAATGGCAATCTCTTGCCTTTTAACAAAAGAATATTATATATTTTAAAGTGTGCCAGTAAGAGGTAGGAGGCTAAAGACTTATGAAGAGCTATATAGTGGTTACTGGTGGTGCTGGTTTTATTGGGTCAAATGTAGTTT
>JBKBTC010000085.1:0-4896 GCA_046291435.1 Caldimicrobium sp.
CATATTTTTGGGAGACCCTTTTAATAACCTCCCTTTCTTTATGGGTATACCTAAGATTCTGGGTTAAATGCGTTTTATATTTGAGCGTAATATGGATCATTAAAAAGAAGTTCTTTTTATCTACCTCTCCATAAGATACACTTGGTATGGTGAAGGTGGGAAGAGCTAAGAGGTCTCTCACCAAATCTTCAGGGCTTTGGTATAAAATTTGTTTATTATTATCTTCCAGAAAATAGAGATTTTTTTCTGCTAAATAACCAGCCCTTTGATAATAAACTCTTTTATCTACGATTTGATCTCTTAAAAATCCTTTACGATATAGTTCAATTTCATAGATAATTTGGACCTCTTCCTTTTGTCTTTTAAGGGCGAGAATAACTTCCTGAGCAGGAAAATCTTTAAATCCAAAGGTTATAACAAGGTGTCCCTTTTCATTAAAATATTCATTGATTGAATCAATCTTTAAAGCAAAAAGTTTATAGGGTAGCGTAAAACTGAACAAAATTAAAAGAATAAAATTAAACTTTAAATCCCAAATAATCTTCATACTTTTAAAATCATACCAGTTTTCTAATTTCTATCAATCTCTCTAAAAAGGCATTTTTTGCTGACACAATATTTGATATATTTTTATGAGGGCAATTTTTGAATTGTCAGAAACAGGTAGCCGCAAGCTTTAGCTTGCGCTCTCTCAGGCTAAAGACTTCGGCTACTAAAAAATCAAACACCATTAATGTGACATTTCAAAATAGAAATTAACTGCGACATTTCAAGATAGAAACCACAAACTAACATTTTTTCCTTGACTTTTTAATATTTAATGAATAAACTTTATAAATAAAATTAAAGGGAGGAAGGTTATGGCTTTTTCTTTATTATTTATCCTCATAATTATCATACTTTTTTTACAAGCCTCAATTAAAATAATAAATGAATATGAAAGAGCTGTAGTCCTTAGATTAGGAAAATTTCACAAAGTAAAAGGTCCGGGGCTAATTCTTCTTATACCTATTATAGATAAGATGAGAAAAATAGATTTGCGAACTGTAACCTTAGATGTACCCCCTCAAGAGGTTATAACACGGGACAATGTGTCAATAAGAGTAAGTGCAGTGGTTTACTTTAGAGTAGTTGATCCTGATAAAGCCTTCTTGCAAGTTGAAGACTATTATTATGCTACAAGTCAGCTTGCACAAACCACCTTAAGAAGTGTCTGCGGACAAGCGGAGTTAGATGAAATCTTAGCAGAAAGAGAAAAATTAAATCTCAAATTACAAGAAATTTTAGATGCAGACACAGAACCTTGGGGCGTTAAGGTTTCAAAAGTTGAGATTAAAGAGATTGACCTTCCTGAGGAGATGAAAAGGGCTATGGCAAAACAGGCTGAAGCAGAAAGAGAAAGAAGGGCAAAAATTATTAGTGCCGATGGTGAATATCAGGCTTCAAAGACCTTGCTTGAAGCAGCTAAAATTATGGCAGAAAATCCTATTACCTTACAACTTCGCTATCTCCAAACTTTAACAGAAATCGCAACTGAGAAAAACTCTACTATTTTATTTCCCTTGCCTATTGAGCTACTTAAAGCCCTTATTAAAAAAGAGGATGCATCCAAGGTATAAATCAAGAATTTTTTCACAAAATATCGGCAATCGCAAAAAATAAAATAAAAAGGAGGTATAACATGGATAAAGAATTAATTAAAAGCTTTGCTGAAAAGTATGCAGATATTAAAGAATTATATGAAAAGCACCAAAGTTTGGAGAGGGAATTGGAAGAATTGACCAAAAAACTTTATTTAACTACAGAAGAAGAAATAAGAGAAAAACAAATAAAATTAGAAAAGCTTGCTTTAAAAGAACGAATATATGCGCTAATTAAAAAATATCAGAAGGAGGGAGCATAAGTTGGGTGAAATCATGTCTGGAGCCAAAATGATCGTTGAGGCTTTAAAGAGGGAAGGTGTAGAGGTTATATTTGGTTATCCTGGAGGAGCTGTAATAGATATATACGACGAATTATATAAAACTCAAGACATACATCATGTTTTAGTTAGACATGAGCAAGGAGCAGCACACGCCGCTGATGGTTTCGCCCGCTCAACAGGGAAAGTAGGAGTGGCTTTAGCAACCTCAGGACCTGGTGCTACCAATACTGTAACCGGAATTGCTACAGCTTATATGGATTCTATTCCAGTAGTCATTTTAACAGGACAAGTTCCTACAAAACTTATAGGAAATGATGCCTTTCAAGAAGTGGATACCACTGGAATTACAAGACCAATTACTAAGCATAACTTTTTGGTAAAAAAGATTGAAGATTTACCAAGAATTATCAAATCAGCTTTTTATATAGCAAAAACTGGAAGACCTGGACCAGTCCTTATAGATATTCCTAAGGATATCCAACAAAGTAAAGGTGAATTTAACTATCCTGAAGAAATTCATCTAAGAAGCTATAATCCTAATTACGAGCCTCATATGAAACAAATTGAAAAAGCCTACCAACTTTTAGAACAAGCTGAAAGACCTGTTTTTTTAATAGGTGGAGGGGTAATTTCCTCTGAAGCCTCAGAAGTAGTAAAAGAGCTTGCTGAAAGATTAAACTTCCCAGTTACTATGACTCTTATGGGTTTGGGAGGATTTCCAGGTGACCATGATCAATCCTTAGGTATGCTTGGCATGCATGGCACCTATTATGCTAATATGGCAGTAGCCAATTGTGATGTTTTATTAGCAGTAGGTGCTCGTTTTGATGACAGGGTGACAGGAAAAGTTGATGCCTTTGCGCCTAATGCTAAAATTATACATATTGATATTGACCCAACCTCTATACAAAAAAATGTACCAGTTGATGTCCCTATCGTAGGTGACTGTAAAAGATCCTTAGAAAGGCTTCTTGAAATAATTAAAACCGTAGGCAAGCCCAAAAAATATTGGAAGGAACGGTTTAAAGAATGGTGGGAGCAAATTGATATATGGAGAAGACGCTATCCTCTTAGCTATAAAGATGATCCTAATTATATTAAACCACAATTTGTTATAGAAAAATTATATGAATTAACCAAAGGCGAAGCCATTATTTGTACAGAGGTTGGACAAAATCAAATGTGGACCGCCCAATTTTATAAATTTAAATATCCTCGGACACTTATTACTTCTGGTGGGTTAGGTACTATGGGGTTTGGGTTCCCGGCAGCCATTGGAGCCCAAATGGGCAATCCCGGGAAATTAGTCGTTGATGTTGCTGGTGATGGCTCAATCCAGATGAACATCCAAGAATTAGCTACAGCTATGGACCAAAGATTACCTATAAAAATCATAATTTTAAATAATAGTTACTTAGGAATGGTTAGGCAATGGCAAGAACTTTTTTATGAAAGAAGATATTCCGCTGTTAAATTTATAACTCAACCCGATTTTGTTAAGTTGGCAGAGGCCTATGGGGCAGTGGGAATAAGAATAACAAAACCTCAAGAAGTGGAATCAACTTTAAAAAAAGCTCTCTCCATAGATAAACTTGTAATATTAGATGTAATTATTGCACCTGAAGAAGGTGTTTTCCCAATGGTTCCAGCTGGTAAAGCCACTACTGAGATGATTTTAGTGTAAAAGGGGGATGCAAAATGAGTGAGAGAAAATGTACCCTTTCTGTTTTAGTAGAAAATACACCTGGAGCCTTGGCTCGCATCGCAGGGCTTTTTAGCGGAAGAGGCTTCAATATAGATAGTTTATGCGTAGCTGAAACACTGGATCCAACTTTATCCCATCTCACTCTTGTTACAAGAGGGGATGATCAAATCATAGAACAAATAATTAAACAGCTAAGAAGGCTTATAGATGTATATAAAGTTGTTGATGTTACCGAAGAGGGAGATTATGTAGAAAGAGAGATGGCACTTATTAAAGTACGAGCAGAAAAAGAAAACCGAGAAGAAATTTTTAGAATATGCGAAATTTTTAGATTGAAAATAGTAGATGTCACCCATAGGTCTTATGTAATTGAAGTAACGGGAGATCAAAATAAATTAGAAGCAGTAATTGACCTTCTTCGTCCAATGGGCATTAAAGAAATTGTTAGAACAGGTCTTATTGCTATGAAAAGAGAAAAGAAAAACACTTGATTTTCTTTATCATAGGATTAAAATTCAGTTAAATTTTTCTAAAGAGGTCCGAAAGTGATAAAATTGAATATAGAAAAGGAATATTTAGATGCCTCTGAAATCAAAAGTTTAGAAGATTCTTTTAAAAATTGTGCCAGAAGAATAATTTTAGCGACAACTTTAGCTAAAAGTGGACATCCGGGAGGGTCCCTCTCTTCCTTAAATTTACTCTTGGTAACTTTTGGTATAGCTAAGGTTGATCCAAAGGATCCAAGAAACCCTCTAAGAGACAGAGTTGTTACTAGTCACGGACATATAAGTCCAGGGGTTTATAGTGTATTATGTGAATACGGATTTTTCCCTGAAGAAAATTTTTTGATGGAATTTAGAAGGGCAGGATCTGCCTTTTCAGGACATGTTGAGCAAGCAGTACCTGGTGTTGAATGGAATACAGGGAATTTAGGGCAGGGTTTATCTGCAGCTTGTGGTATGGCAATGGCAATGAAATTAAAAAATTTGCCTTCAAAGGTATTTTGTTTAATGGGGGACGGAGAGCAACAAAAAGGTCAAATTATAGAGGCAAGAAGATGGGCTGTAAAATTTGGCTTAGATAATTTGATAACACTAATTGACTATAATAAACTTCAAATTGGTGGCTCAATTAAAGAGGTTATGCCCCAAAATATAAAAGAAGAAATATTAGCAACCTCTTGGAACCTTATGGAAATAGATGGGCATAATTTTCAAGAAATTTTCCAAGCCTTAAGAAAAGCAATTAGAAAAGAAGTTCCTGACCC
>JBKBTC010000086.1:0-4883 GCA_046291435.1 Caldimicrobium sp.
AACCCAAAGGTCCAACCATTCAAGGAATACTACAGGAAGTTTTATCTCAAATTTTAGGGCATAAGGTCAAGATAAAATCTGCTGGAAGAACTGATGCAGGGGTTCATGCCCTCTGCCAGGTAGTTCATTTTCTTACAACTTCAGATAAACCCTTAGAAGTTATATTTAGAGCCTTAAATGGGCTATTGTCCAAGGATATATCGGTATGGTTAGTGGAGGAAGTGGACTTTAAGTTTCATCCCCAAAGGAATGTTCTTAGAAAAACTTATCAATATTATATCTATAATTCACCAGTTAGAAATCCACTGCTTCGGCTTTATTCTTGGTGGGTACCAGAACCATTGGATATTTTGGCAATGTCTGCCTGCTTAACGGAACTAATAGGCACAAAGGACTTTGCAAGCTTTAGGAAAGCTGGAACAGAGGTTAAAACCACTGTGCGAACTATATATTCTGCAGAGTTTAAATGGTCTAAAGAGCATAAAAATTTACTGATCTTTGAAATTGTGGGAAAAGGTTTTATGCGGTATATGGTAAGAAATATAGTTGGTGCCTTAGTAGAAGTTGGAAAAGGAAAGCTAAGCTTAGAACAATTTAGAGAAATTATTGAGGCTAAGGATCGCAAAGTTGCTCCTCCCCCTGCACCACCTCAAGGGCTCATCTTAAAACATATTGAATACAAAGAGGTCTTAGTATTAGATAGATATCCCCAAAATTCTGTAGAAATATAAGGGAGGGTAAGATGATTAAACTTTCACAAAGAGCCTTGGCTTTAAAACCTTCTGCTACTTTAGCTATAGATGCCAAAGCTAAAGCCCTTATGGCTCAGGGCATAGATATAATAAACCTTTCTGCGGGAGAGCCTGATTTTGATACACCTTCTCCTATAAAAGAAGCTTGTATAAAAGCACTAAAGGAAGGATATACAAAGTATGTAGCTACCCTTGGACTTTTAAGTTTAAGAGAAGCTATATGTAAAAAACTTAAAGAAGATTATGGATTTGATTATGTGCCAGAGGAAGTTATAGTTTCCTCCGGAGCAAAACAAGCAATTTTTAATCTTCTATTAGCTTTAGTGGATAGGGGAGATGAAGTATTAGTTCTCTCACCTTTTTGGGTTTCTTATCCTGAGATGATCCTTTGTGCAGAGGGTATACCCAAAATTATACCTACTGATTTTGCAAATAAATTTGAGCCCGATGTGGGTCTCCTTGAAAAAAGTATTACCTCAAAAACCAAAGGTATTATCTTAAATAGTCCCTCTAATCCTACAGGACTAATTTATTCAACAGAATTTTTAAAAAAATTGGCAGAGCTTGTAAAGAAGTATAACCTTTGGGTGATTAGTGATGATATCTATGACAAATTGCGTTTTGACCTTAAAAAACCTGAGAATATCCTCACTGTGGCTCCAGATTTAGAAGATAGAGTTATGCTTGTAAATGGAGTATCCAAAACCTATGCCATGACTGGATGGCGTATTGGATGGGCCGTAGGTCCAAAAGAAGTAATAAGTGCCTGTGCAAAAATTCAAGGTCAAAGTACAAGCCATGCAACCTCTTTTGCCCAAAAAGGAGCAGAAGCAGCCCTAAAATTGCCAGATGAAGAGGTTTATAAAATGACTTCAACCTTTGCCAAAAGAGCCTCCCTACTTTGTGAGCTTTTAAATGATATCTCAGGAATAGAATTTATCCCTCCCCAAGGTGCTTTTTATCTTTTTGCTAAGGTCTCCTCATATTACGGAAAAAAAACAAAAGAAAATACAACCATAACTAACTCTTTGGATTTTGCTAATTATTTACTTGAGGAAGCAAAAGTAGCTGTAGTCCCAGGAGTTGCCTTTGGGGATGACGAATTTATTCGCATATCCTATGCCACTTCAGAAAATAAAATAGAGGAAGCAGCAAAACGCATAAAAATAGCTTTAAGTAAGCTCTATTAAGCTAAAGATAGATTAAGGGCAAACCTTTTTATTTTCCTCTTTTACTAATTTGCCATATTCATAGTATTGTACCTTTACCCACTCACAATTTCCTTCTGATTTCAGAGGTTGAGCATAAACCTTTTGCAAACGATCTTCACTCTCATATGTTACAGGCTTTTTATGAGTTGCAGCGTCTTTACTTGCTTTATCCATAATATAAGAAGCAGTGCCTCCAATTACAGCTCCTATTGCAGCTCCAAGAACCGCTCCTCTCCAGCGATTATTTTTATCCAAAAGTACTCCTAAGACTCCTCCTGCAACCGCCCCAACTGTTGCCCCTTCTTTCGTCTTTTGGCTTAGATCTTGAGTACAACTTACCATTAACCCAACGGAAAAGAAAAAAACTACTAAGAGAGCTACAAACTTTTTACCTTGCCTCATAACATCCCTCCTTATTGGTTTATATTGGCATTTTTAGGTGGCTTAAATTGAAAAATTTTCATAGGCAACTCAAGATTATACTCTAAATTGTTGAAAACAATTTTAACTTTCTCTCCACTTAAATAATGTATTAAGACTTCTTTAACCTCACCCTTTGGATAAAACACATAAAGGGCTATTTTTTCCAGCTGTTCCTCTTTATAAGCTGGTAAAAAAGTAAGTTCCCAAAGATTATTTGATAGGACTTTAAAGCTTTCAAGTTTAAGATCTTTGGTAATATCACCCCTTCCACTCATAAAACCTAAGGCAAGTTGAGAAGAAATAGCTTTCCCGCTTGGGTAAATATAAACTTGTTTTTCCTCAGGGTAATAAACAAAGATATTTCTTCCATCGGAGATGATAAGAAATTTATCAGGAATTAGATATTCCCACCGAAAAAGACCAGGCTTTTTCATCCAAAATTTTCCCTGACGAACTTCCTTTTGACCATGGATAAAAGTGGTTTCCTGGGTAAAAGAACCTCTTATGCTATCTGTTTCTCTATAAAAGGTTTGAATTTTGGAGATAACCTCTTCAACTGATTGGGCTAAAGCCCCTTTATTAAAGGGATTTGCGAGGATTAATAACAGGGCGAGGACGTACACCATCACTGTGTCCTATTATACCCTCCTCTTCCATTTTTTCAACTAACCTTGCAGCCCTATTGTAGCCGATCCTTAATTTTCTCTGAAGCATAGAGACGGATATCTTCCCATATTGATAAGCAATGTTTAGAGCCTCTTTATAAAGTTCATCCTCAAAGGTATTGTCTTCAACAAGAAGTTCTTCTGTATCTTCAACTCTTATGTCTGCCAAATAATTTGGCTCCCCAAAGCCTTTTAAATATTCAACCACTTTTTTAATTTCTTTTTCAGACACATAGGGTGCATGAATCCTTTCTAAATGAGAAGTTCCTGGTGGCATAAAAAGCATATCTCCTGCCCCTAATAGGCGCTCTGCTCCCTGGGTATCAAGAATGGTCCGAGAGTCCACTTTTGAGGTTACCTGAAAGGAAATTCTCGCAGGAAAATTTGCCTTGATCAATCCTGTAATTACATCAACTGAGGGTCTCTGAGTGGCAACGATTAAATGTATCCCTGCTGCACGTGCCATCTGAGCAAGTCTTGTAAGAAGTGTTTCTACCTCTCTTGAGGAAATAACCATAAGGTCTGCCAACTCATCAATAATAATCACTATGTAGGGCAGTTTTTCTTCAAATTCTTCATTGTAAGATTCAAGGTTTCTCACAGAAAGCTCTTCAAAAAGATTATAGCGCCTCTCCATTTCTTGCACTGCCCATCTCAAAGCTTGAGTTGCCATCTTGGGTTCTAAAACTACAGGATGAAGTAAATAGGGAATAGCATCATACACAGAAAGCTCAATTCTTTTGGGGTCAATCATTAAAAATCTTACCTCTTCAGGCTTGCTTTTATATATAATACTTAAAATAATACTATGAATAAAAATACTCTTACCGGAACCAGTGCTTCCAGCAATGAGTAGATGGGGCATTTTTTTAAGGTCTGTAACTACTGGTTTCCCCGAGATATCCTTTCCCAAAGCAATGGTTAGAGGTGAGGACGATTTCTTAAAAATATCGTGAGATAATATTTCCTTGAGATAAACCCATTCTCTATGAATATTTGAAATCTCTATACCTATAACATTTTTTCCTGGAATGGGCGCAACTATTCTTACGCTTTTGGCAGAAAGACCTAAGGCTAAATCATCTACCAAACTTAGGATCTTACTTAACTTAATTCCAGGAGCAGGCTTAAACTCAAAAACTGTTATGACAGGACCGGGATTAATCCCTGTAACTTCTCCCTCTATGCCAAATTCTCTTAGTTTTGCCTTTAAAAGTAAGGCTCTCTCTTTTAACTCTTCAGGCTTAATTTTATGAGAACTAAATAGCGGTTCCTGAAGGAGTTCTAAAGGAGGGGGTAAAATAAGTAATTCACTTTCTTTATCTCCGTAGTCGCTCTTTAGACTTTCTTTATTTTCTCCTCTTTTATTTGGCTCCTCTTTAATCGTTACATCCTTTATTTCAGGATATATTTTTACCTCTGGTTCTGTTTTTATTTGAGGCTCTATTTTTTCCTCTTTTTCCAAGTTTATCTCTCTCTTTGACTTAAAAAGATTAAGAAGTTTCTTTAAAAAATCTTTTTGATTTATCTCAAAGGTCACACTAAAAAAAACTACAGCAAACAAAAGTATTAAAAAAAGGATGACAAGAAAAATAGGTACCCCTAAAATTCTCATCAAAACCATTCCTAATTCACCAAGAAAACCGCCATTATAAGGAAATTTATCTAAAAAGTAAGAATTTTTAATTTGTATCAAATCAAAAAGAAAGGAAAATCCAAAGGAAAAAAAGAGAATTATAGAAGAAAAAATAAGTAGCATATTTTTTAAGGGCACTTTATATAAATGAAAAACCAATCCCAGAGCTAAGATAGGAGGTATAACAAGTGAGCTT
>JBKBTC010000087.1:0-4688 GCA_046291435.1 Caldimicrobium sp.
AGAGACATCAAGTTTTTTTAGAGCCAGAAGGCTTAGAGACCATTGAAGTATATCCCAACGGAATTAGCAATAGCCTTCCCTCAGATGTCCACATTAAAATGATAAGGTCTATTTCGGGATTAGAAAAGGCAATTATATTAAGACCAGGTTATGGCATAGAATATGATTTTGTTTTTCCTGATCAATTAAAACCTACCTTAGAAACTAAGCTTATAGATAGTTTGTTTTTAGCTGGACAAATTAATGGTACTACAGGTTATGAAGAAGCGGCAGCCCAGGGGCTAATAGCAGGTATTAATGCAGCCTTAAAAGCCAAAGAAGAAACTCCCTTTATCTTAGACAGGTCGCAGGCATACATTGGTGTCCTCATTGATGACCTTATTACAAAGGGGACTGATGAGCCCTATAGAATGTTTACATCAAGAGCAGAATACCGGTTGCTTTTAAGAGAAGATAATGCAGACCTTAGATTAACAGAGCTTGGAAGAAAAATTGGTTTAGTAGATGATGAGAGATGGGAAATTTATTTAGATAGAAAAAGAAATATAGAAAGTATAATGAATTTTTTAAGAGAAACTAAAATTGCTCCCAGTAGAGTAAATTCTTATTTGGAAAAAATAGGTTCAACTCCTCTTAAAGAGCCAATAAGGCTAATTGATTTACTTAAAAGACCTGAAGTGGAATTAAAGGAGATGATAAATTTGATTGAGGAACTAAAAAAATATTCTGAGGATATTTTGGAAGAGGTGGAAATTGAAACGAAATATAGTGGATATATTGAAAAACAAGTTAAGGAAGTAGAAAAATTTAAAAAATGGGAAAGTCTTATAATTCCTGAAAATTTAAATTATTATGAAGTTCCAGGGCTTTCAACAGAAATTAGGGAAAAGCTTACCAAATTTAAACCTATTTCTTTAGGACAAGCAATGAGAATTTCAGGTGTTACTCCTTCAGCTATTACAGCTATTTATGTTTATCTCAAAAAGAAGGGATATAAATTAGAAAAAAATATGTGTTTAGACTAACCTTTAAATGAGCCTTGAAAAGACTTTAAGTTATCAATTTTTAAAAAGAACTAATCTCTCCTGGAAAAATTTAGGGTTAAGAGAAATTCAACTTGAGCCTGCCCCATCTTTTAAAGAATATCCTTTAGCTGAAAAGATACCCCTTAAAATAGAGAGTTTCCCTGAAACGGAGAATTTTTTTCATATTCTTTCAAAAAGAAGAAGTAAACGAAATTATAATAGAAAACCTCTAACTTTTGAAGAGTTATCTCTTTTATGCTATGCCATTCAAGGCATTACTGGAAAGGTTGGGTGGTATTTATTGAGAACAGCTCCTTCTGCTGGTGCTTTGTATCCCATAGAAACTTATATAGCCGTAAATGCTGTGGAGTCTTTACCATCGGGCATTTATCACTTAGAGGTAAAGACCTTTTCCTTAGAAAAATTAAAAGAAGGTAATTCTGGGAAAATTCTTAGGGAATTAGCCTTAGGGCAAGCTTTTTTTGAAAGTGCAAGTTGTGTTTTTATTTGGAGTGCCCTTTTAAGAAGAACGCTTTCTAAATATGGAGAGAGGGGTTTAAGATATATTTTTATGGATGTAGCGCATATTTGCCAAAATTTACTTCTTTCTGCTGAAGCCCTAAGGTTGAAAGCATGTCCAGTTGGTGCCTTCTTAGATGAAGATTTTAATGAATTTTTAGAATTAGATGGAAAAGAAGAAACAGTTATTTATATGGCAACAGTTGGAAAATAATTTTAAGGATTTTTAAAGAGAAGATAAATACCTAATACAATCAAAAAGGTGCCAAAGAGTTTGCTAAGTGTAAGGGGTTCCTTTAGAAAGATTATAGCAAGGATGGACGCAATTAAGGGATAAGTAGCGGTAAGGGGAATAATTTGTGAGGCAGGATGAATCTTAAGCAATGAAAAATAAAAATACATTCCTAAAAAACCTGCAAGGATTCCACTTAGTCCAACTATTAAAAAAGCTTTAAAAGACACATCTTTTACTTGTTGATAAGTCCCTGTGAATAAAAGAAAGAAACTAATACCTATAAGGGCGAAAAGAGTTCTAATAAAAAGGGCTATCAAGGGGTCTACTTTTTTTAGCCCTAATTTTTCTAAAATGGGACTAACTCCCCAACAAAATAAAGTGAGAAACCATAAAATTAGGCTATTCTTATCCATATTAGTTTATTATACCAAATCTTTCTTTTTTATAAACCTTAGATTATACTTTAAAAATTAATAATAGCCCTGAACTGAAAAAATAATAAATTCCCTTTTAAAGGAGTGACTTAGATGCCCTGGAAAAAATTAGAGTTAAAAGATTTAAAGTATGAAGAGCCTTATAAAGAAGATACAACAGAGATAAGTCCTGAAGAACTTTTCCCTCATCAAGAAAGGCTTGAGAAAGCTTTTAATTTAGCTCTTAAGGTAGATGATGAGGGCTATAATGTTTATGTCTGCGGACCAAGAGGTATTGGTAGAACAAGATACACTATAAAAAGGATTCAAGAGATTGCAAATATTTTCCCTCAGCCACCAGATATATGTTATGTATATAATTTTGAAGATTCTGCAAGACCTAAATGTTTAGTTCTTCCAGCAGGTTATGGTAAAAAATTAGAAGAGGGAATAGAAGCGGTGCTTGATTTTTTGAAAAAAGAAACTTTTAAAGCCTTTGAGGGTAAAGAATATGAAGAGGAAATCGCAAGGGTAACAAGGGAAATAGATGCTGAAAAAGAAAAAGTTTTGAACGCTTTAACAGAGGAAGCAAAAAAATACAATCTTATGGTCCTTTTTGGTCCTCAAGGTATAAAATTAATGCCTTTATTTAGGATTGAAGCACCCCTTTCTGAAGGGGAGCTCTTTAAAGACCCAAGAATTCGAGAAGAATATCAAAAGAATATTACTGCTTTTGAACCCGTATTTAGAGAATATCTGCGTAAACTTAGAGAGTTAGATAATTCCTTTGGAGAAATTCTTTTTAAGCTTAGGGAACAAATAGCTGAACAATTAGTTAACAAAGCCTTTCAACAACTGGAAGAAACTTTTGTTAACCAGAATGAGGTTATAAACTATCTTCAAATTTTAAAAAAAGAGATGGTCAAAAATATTCATCTTTTTATTGAATGGGAAAAGGCGCGGGGAAATATTATGGTCCAAAATAGCATTAATAAAACCTTAAATATGTTTAGAGTTAATTTATTAATTGATAATTCCAATATCCAAGGAGCTCCTGTTGTATATGAAAGAGTTCCTACTTTAAAAGGGCTTTTTGGTCAAATCAACTACAGAGCAGAGATGGGGATCCTATATGCTGACCATTTAAGTCTAACCCCTGGTAGCTTACATAAAGCTAATGGCGGGTTTTTAGTAATAGATCTTTGGGAAATATTGAAAAATCCATATATATGGATCATCTTAAAAAGAGCACTTCTTCACAAGAAATTATATCTTATGGGTGGAATGATGGAAGAAATTCCTGTTCCTCATGTAGGGCTTTCCCCTGAACCAATACCCTTTCATACTAAGGTTTTCTTGATTGGTGATCCCTATTTATATTATCTCTTATCTCTTTATGATGAGGAATTTAACGAACTATTTAAAATAAAAGCAGAATTTGACCCCATTCTCCCCTACGATGAGCTAACTTTAAAAAGCTTTCCAAAAATAATTAAAAAAATTATTCAAGAGGAAAAACTTAAAGACCTTACTGCATCAGCTTTAAATGAACTCCTTAAATATACTATTAGAGAAGCTGCACATCGAAAGAAAATAAAACTTATTTTACAGGATTTAAAGAATGTATTAAAAGAAGCTTATGTCTTTGCAGAAAATGAGAAAATTACAGGTGAAAATGTTAAAAAGGCATTGAGAGAAAAAATTTACAGGGTCAACCTTATTGAAGAAAAAATTCTTGATTATATTAAAGAACACAAAATACTTATATCCGTTGAGGGAACAAAAATTGGACAAATTAATGGTTTAAGTGTAATAAGTCTTGGAGATTATTCCTTTGGTAAACCGTCAAGAATCACTGCTTCTGTTTATCCCGGAAGTAAAGGTGTTATTAACATAGAAAGAGAAATAGAAATGAGCGGACCTATCCATAGTAAAGGTGTCTTAACTTTGTCTTCTTACATTTTCAACAAATATAGCTCAGATTTTCCCCTTCAGTTATCTTGTACACTAACCTTTGAACAAGCATATGAGTTTGTAGAAGGAGATAGCGCATCCTGTGCGGAACTTTTAGCAATCCTTTCCGCTATATCTAAAATTCCTTTAAGGCAAGATCTTGCTTTAACTGGATCAATTGATCAATTCGGAAATTTGCAACCTGTAGGTGGCATTAAAGAAAAAATTGAAGGGTTTTATAAAGTTTGCAAAATTTTAAAATTTACAGGAAAACAGGGAGTAGTTATACCTAAACAAAATTATGATAATCTCACCTTAGAAGATGAAATTCTTGAAGCTGTAAAAGAAGGGAGATTTAGTATCTATTATGGTGAAACTGTGGATGATGTAATTGAGATTTTTACTGGGTTAAAACCTGATAAATTCCATAAAAAAGTATATGCAAATCTCAAAAAATTTTATGAATATGCAAAAGAAGAAAAACCTAAGAAAAAAACTAAAAAATCTAAAGGCAAAAAATAACTTACCTGCCGATACCAAACC
>JBKBTC010000088.1:0-4544 GCA_046291435.1 Caldimicrobium sp.
GACCTTGTGCGAGCTCTAAAAAGAAAAGAGGTAGAAATTGATTTTATCCGTGTGAAAAGTTATGGTTATTCTGATGTTTCCTCCGAAAATGTGATTATTACAAAAGATATTGAAATTTCTATAGCAGGAAAACAGGTTATTTTAGTGGAAGATATAATTGATACAGGAATTACCTTAGAATTTTTAAAAAAACACTTGTCCCTACATAATCCAAAGGATTTGAAAATTTGTGCTTTTATCAATAAATTGGAAAGAAGGAAGGTTGGTATCCCCATTGATTATGTGGGCTTTACCTTAGAAAAGGGCTTTTTAGTAGGTTATGGTCTTGATTATGCTGAAAGATATAGACATTTACCAGGAATCTATGAGGTTATAAAAAATGAATAAACCCTCTCTTTGGCAACGATATAAAAGGTTTATGTGGTCTTATCTAAAAGATAGTCCTTGGTATCTATGGATATTAAGAATTTCTGCGGCACTTTTGATAGCCTATATATTAATCAAAGCCTTACATTTATAAATCATCGTAAGCTAAAGCTTGCGGCTACCAAATTCAAGACAACTCAAAAATATCGATACAAAAATTTTTACACATTCCTTGAATCAACCATACATAATTTTAATTCCTTTGGTAACCGCTAGCTTTAGCCTACAAGGGTAACCATGATTATAATCTTTAAATTTTACCACCAGGAGATGGTTTTATCTGCTTCCCAAATAAGGTCTATTAAACGGTCAAAATCAGCATCACTCTTTGCTTCAAAAAGATTAAACTCTATGATCTCATTACCTTTTTCTTTTAACTTCTCTACTATTTTTTTTATCTCTGGATTTTCTGCACTACATTTATGTCTATATACATTTAATATTTTCATAACCCCTCCCTTTTAACCTTTAATTTATGCGCACTGTGGTGGAGTTTGTACGATTTGGGCTGGCAATCCGTATCCTACAACAAAATCACATTCTAAAATTTTCTCAACCACATCATCAAGTGTTGCCTCTGTTAATTCCCACTCTTGCAAATTGAAATTTTTAGCTTCCTCATTCATTGTCTCAGTTACTGCATAAACCTCTCCTTCCATATCTCTCAACCAAGCTATATTTCCTTCTAAATATTCTGTCTTTGTTGGCATTTTCTGGTAAAAAATAAAAGCATAGGAATACATATTTTCTACAGCTAACCCTAAGGCTGACCTAACTCCATCTGAAATATAAATCCTATTTGCAATTAAAAAACATACTTTATAACTCATACTTTTATCCCTCCCTTATTTAAGTTGAAAATTTTATAAAACCAAATATTTACCAACTTCCTCTATAATCTCTCCGTGAAAGGCTTGCGTTCTCAACTGATTATTACTGAGTCCTGCAACATTGTGATATTCTGGCTCAAATCCATCACAAACAAAAGCTGCCAAACAAATAGCCAAATCCTCTTCAGGTAGCATATTTTTTATTTTAACAAAATCTGGATGTAATACTAATTGTGTAGCCTTAAAGGTAAAAAATACTTTTACTTTTTTACCTTTTCTATAAGCTGCTTCTACAATTTTAACTAACTCAGCAATATGTACTGGTGAGGTTACAAAAATTCCTAATTTATCAGGATCTTTTGCCATCACTTATCCCTCCTTAAGAATAATTTATTAACTTAATTATTTTTTCTTAATAAAGTATTTAGTATAACCAGCCTCATCAATCATTCCTAAAAACTCACAACCTTCTTTTTCACACATCTTGGGCATCTCATTCTTAGTTCCTGGATCTGTACCCCAAACCTCTAAAATTTGCCCTGATTGCAACTTTTGTAATGCTTTCTTAGTTTTTAGCATTGGCATAGGACAAGAAAGTCCTTTACAATCAAGCACTTCATCTGCTTTAATTGAAGCTAAATCTACCATAGTGTCCACCTCCCTGTGGTTTTTGATCTAATATTTCTATTTCAAATACTAAAAGCCTATTACAAACTTTTCAGTCCTCTCATTCCAATCAAGAATAAGATACCATAAAGCGATAACAAAAGCAATAAGGATAAAAGTACCTCCATAACCTAAATAATCAGGTAAATATACTTGTTTACCAAGCCAGCCTTTCTCCCAAACTCCCCATACATTATCTAAGAGATACCTAAAAATCGCATTAGATATGGCAAAGAAAACTACTACTATCATAAGTTTTACCTGACCCTCACCAACTCTCCAAAGAGCCCCTGAACCACAACCACCAGCTACAACCATAGCAGCTCCAAAGATAATTCCACCAATAAGAGAGCCCCAAATAAAGGTTGGTGTAACATAAGTATATGGCTCTTGGATTCCAACTAATTTAATAAACATTATTCCAAAGGTAGCAAGAAATAAACTTACAGCTACACCTTTGGCTAAATGGGTTGATCCAGAAAGAAAAGGTTCTCTAAAGGAGTTTACTATACAAAATCTTGACCTATGCATTACAAATCCAATCCCTGCAGTCAATAAAAGTGACCCTCCTAACTTAGCTCCATTTTCAGCTTCACTTCCAAAATAACTCCATACACCCCAAAATAAAATTATGAGGGCTATGATACCTAAAAGGGGATTTATTTTTTTAGTACTAATTTCTGTTCCGCCTTGGGAAGAAAACCTTTCTAATTCCCAAAGCAAGTATTTTACGCCAATAAATACACCTATGATTAATCCTACCATCATAGCTATACCACTTGCTGAAAGATTAGCTATTGCCATATAAAATCCACCAATATTGCATCCTTGTGCTAAAGAAGCTCCCAATCCCATAAGAGTGCCAGCTACAATGGCTTTAATAATTTCCAATTTTGGTGGAATTCTAATTCCAAATTCTTGAGCTAATGTTGCAGAAATAAAGGCTCCTAAAATTAGCCCTATATTTAAAACAGAAGATGAAAACCATAAAGGATGAGGAGGTGCCTCATCTAAAAAACCAACCCCATATAAAACCCATTCTCCCCAATTTCTTAAACCTCCCACAATCCCCCAAGGTCTATACCACATTTCTATTAAAATAGCTAATAACGCTAATAAAATACCTCCTGTAACAGGACTATAATTACTTTTGAATACACCTTTAAAAAGCTCTTTAACACTTTCCCATAAAGACATATCTATACCCCCTCCCTGAGAGTTTTTAAAAAATGTTAAAGTAAATATTTCAAAATGTCAAGGACTTTTTAAAGCAATCTAAACAAAAAAAACTTAAATTTTTTCCTTTTTCTTTCTTTTTCTTAAAATTTTTGAAAATTTCATTTTATAGATTAATTTATTATAATTTATTTTAAACTTAAAAATTTAACAACTAACTACCTTATTTCTTCCCAAAGCTTTCGCTTTATAGAGCCTCTCATCTGCTTTTTTTAAAAGATAATCTATAGACAATGCATCACGGGGAAATTCTGCTACTCCAAAAGATGCTGTAATAGTAAGTTTAGTCCTGTCCACCACATAAAATTCATTACTCTCTATCTTACTCCTTAGCCTTTCTGCAATAGCTTCAGCCTTCTCCTTAGAAGTTTTAGGTAAATAGATTAAAAATTCTTCTCCTCCCCATCTTGCAAGATAGTCCATCTCTCTTATATTTAAGGATAGAAGCAAGCTAACATCTTTTAAAACTTTATCCCCAATATCGTGACCGTAAGTATCGTTTATCTTTTTAAAATGATCTACATCTAAAAGAATAAGGCTAAAAAATCCTTGTTCCCTTTTAGCTTTCTCTTCTTCTTTGCGCAATACCTCCATTAAAAATCTTCTATTATAAATATTTAATAAAGGATCTTTTAAAGCTAAGTCCTTTAAGTTCAGTAAAAGTTTTAATTGATTTAGATAAATATTAAAGGTTTGAATAGTATCCTCAAAAAATTTTAATTCATCACCTTCAATTTGTCCCTTCTTTAAAAGAGTAACAATTCCAAAAAGTTTTCCTTCAAAAAATAAAGGGAAGCATAAATGGGAAAAATTTTCTAACCTTTTTAACAAAGGACACTGCATATCTCCCATCCCAAGGAAATTCTTACCTGTTCTAAAAACTTGACAGGGAGAGACTTCCTTTTCTAAGCAGTCTATCCAATTTTTTTTATCTCCTGAAAGATAAGTGGTTTTTACTTCTGTGTTTTGAAGATTAATTTCATAATAATGAATAGTCTCTATTTTCCCCAATAGGTGTTTCTCAAAAATCTCCCAAAGGTCCCTTTCATTCTGAACAAAATTGAGTTTGTTTACGAAATTATAAAAAGATAAAAGTCTTTCCATTTCTTTTTTATGTTGGGACTCTAATTGTATTATTTCCCTTATATCTCGGGCGTTGATAATTATATGGGGTTCACCGTTTATAAAAGCAGCTTTGGCTTTAATTTCCACGGGAATTAAATTTTGATAGGCATCCTTATAAAATCTCCTTGCCTTGATTTCTACCCCCTTTTTAATTAAATAATCAATGTTTCCCAAGATTTCACTTTGGGGCATATCTACTATTTCAAAAATAGTTTTTCTGGAAATTTCTTCCTCGCTAAATCCCAAGCTTTTCTTAAAGGA
>JBKBTC010000089.1:0-4506 GCA_046291435.1 Caldimicrobium sp.
GAAGTTTTATTGCACATCTTACTCAACCAGATATGAGGGTTCCTATTGCTTATGCCCTTAGCTATCCAGAAAGATGGAAACTTCCTTTAACTCCACTAAATTTGACTCAATTGAGAAATCTCACCTTTCAAGAAGTAGAGTGGGAAAAATTTCCAGCCTTGAAATTAGCCTATGAGGTAGCAGAAAAAGGGGAGCCCTATCCATTAATCCTTGAGGCAGCAGATGAAGTAGCAGTTTCTGCTTTTTTAGAGAGAAGAATTAGCTTTCTTCAAATTCCTTATTTTCTTGAAAAAACTCTAAATGAGTTTAAATTTAATAATATCCCGAAAGATAACTTAGAGGATTACTTAGAGCTTTATCAAAGGGTTTTAGAATTTATAAATAGATTAATTACAAAAGAGGAAAAAAAATGTTGACACCTGTAATTGCTACCATAATAGTTCTTGGTTTATTAATTTTTGTCCATGAATTAGGGCATTTTCTTGCTGCCAAAAGGATGGGGGTGCGGGTCGAAGTTTTCTCCTTAGGTTTTGGTCCAAAACTTATAGGACTTATTAAGGGGGACACAGAGTATAGAATTTCTCTAATACCTCTTGGTGGATATGTGAAACTTTACGGAGAACACCCTGAAACAGTTCCACAAATTGTGGATATGGATAAAGCCTTTGCTTTTAAAAAGCCCTGGCAGAAAGCATTTATAGTAGTAGCTGGTCCTTTGGGAAATTTCCTTTTTGCCTTTATAGCTTTTTGGTTTCTTTTTACCCTTTTTGGAAAAACCTATACCCCGCCTAAGGTTGGAGAAGTCCTCCCAAATAGCGCTGCTGAAAAAGTAGGAATTCAAAGAGGAGATATTATTCTTGAAATTAATGGAAAAAAAGTAAAATCCTTTGAAGATATACTTTTAGAAATGAGAAAAGAAGATCAGCCAAAACAAATTGATGTTATAGTAAAAAGGGGAGAGGAGGTCTTAGCCTTTAAAGTGATCCCTGATTTTATGGAAGGAACTACTATTTTTGGGAAAAAGACTAAAGTCCCTGTCCTTGGAATAAAATCATCTCAAGAAATAGTTCATGAAAAAATTAATCCTCTTTCAGCCGTTTTATTAGCTGGAAAAAAGGTTTATGATTTTACAGAACTTACTTTTATTGCCGTATACAAATTAATCACAGGAGAGCTTCCTTTTTCTACCTTGGGAGGACCTATTACGATAGGAAAGTTTGCTGGAGAATCCGCTCGTTTAGGTCTTCTTGCCTTTATTACCTTTATGGCTTTGTTATCTATAAATTTAGGAGTATTAAACATTTTGCCTCTTCCTATGTTAGACGGAGGACATTTAGTTCTCTTTGGTATAGAAGCCATAAGAGGTAGACCGCTATCACTTAAAACACAGGAGATGCTTTTTAAAATCGGGTTAATTTTAATCATTGGTCTTTCCATAGCGGTATTTTACAATGATATCCTTCGTGTGTTGTCAGGATGGAAACATCCTTAAAGGCTGCCCCTTTTATCTTAGGTATAGAAACCTCTGGGAAAACAGGTGGATTAGCCCTTTTTCAAGAAAAATTACTCTATGAGATAAATTTTCTGGCAAAAGAGTCCTATTCCAAAACTTTTTTTCAATTTTTGCCTCCACTATTTGAGGTGGCTAATGTATCCTTTGAAGATATTCAAGTTATTGCTGTAGACATTGGACCTGGCAGTTTTACAGGGCTTCGTATCGGTCTTTCAGCCATAAAAGCTTTGAGCTTGGTTTACCAATATCCGCTTCTTCCCCTCTCAAGCCTTGAAATCCTTGCCTATAATTTTTGGGGAGTAGATTTGCCAATTCTTTCACTGGTTGATGCCTATACAAAGGAAGCTTTTTTAGCCCTCTATAAATTTGAAGGAGAAAATCTAAGGACTCTTCTGCCTCCTCAACTACTTAAATTAGAGGAAGTAAAAGGGCTTATTAATGAACCCACTCTTTTTGTAAGTGAAAGCTTAGAAAAATGGGAAAATTATTTTGCTAAGGAAATAAAAACCAATTTTATAAAACCACCTATCAGACCAATTCTTAGGGCATCCTTGCTTTGTGAAATCGCCTGGTTAAAAATTAAAAAGGGAGAAGCGGAGTTTATTACTGGGGCAGAGCTTTTACCCCTATATTTAAAACCTTCAGAGGCAGAAAGACAAAAATGCTTGTCTTCCTCTTAAAAAGAACCATAGTATTATTGCTTACCCTTTGGGGTATTACGGTAATAACCTTTGGTATTCTTCATTTGGCACCAGGAGGTCCTCTTAGCCCCCTTACTGAATTTAA
This sequence comes from Caldimicrobium sp., assembly GCA_046291435.1. Lineage (GTDB taxonomy): Bacteria > Desulfobacterota > Thermodesulfobacteria > Thermodesulfobacteriales > Thermodesulfobacteriaceae > Caldimicrobium. The sequence continues at coordinate 2,300 of JBKBTC010000089.1, forward strand.
TCCCAAGATCACACCTGAATATAGAGAAAAATTAGTAAAAATGTATGGATTAGACAAGCCTCTACATATACAATATTTTCTCTGGCTAAAGGGGATAATAAAACTTGATTTCGGAAGGTCCTTTTCCTTAGATCAAAGACCTGTCTGGGATAAAATTAAAGAGAGACTTCCTGTTACCCTATTAATTAATTCTTTGGCTCTTTTTTTAATCTTACTACTAAGTTTTCCCTTAGGAGTGATATCTGCCACAAAGGCAGGCAGTAAATTAGACAGATTTATAACTTTTTTTAGTTTTTTTGGATATGCTATGCCCAGTTTTTGGTTGGCACTTCTTTTGATGTTAATTTTTGGAGTAAAATTGCAACTTCTGCCTATCTCGGGGCTTCATTCTGTCGTAGGTTATGAAGGGATGAGTTTTTGGGAAAAAGTTTGGGATTGGACGAAGCATTTAATATGTCCGCTTTCTGTTGCCACCTTTGGAGGAATTGCAGGTTTCTCAAGATATCTGAGGAATTCATTAATTGAAGTATTAGAGGCAGACTATATAGTTTATGCACGAGCAAAAGGGCTTCCAGAGAGATTAATTCTTTATAAACATGCCCTGAGAAATGCCCTTTTGCCTATGATTACACTTTTAGGTTTGTCTATACCTGGTTTAATTGGAGGGAGTGTAATTTTTGAGACAATTTTTGGGATACCAGGAATAGGTCAGCTTATGTGGCAGGCGGTTATGAGTAGAGATTATCCTGTTATTATGGCAAATTTACTTCTCGTGTCTTTCCTTACACTTTTAGGCAATTTTTTAGCTGATATTGGTTATGCTTTAGCTGACCCACGAATTAGACTTGGTGGAAAAAAATAATGTTAAAATACCTCTTTTCTACCAAGACTACTCTCATCTCTTTTTTGATAATCCTTCTATTAGTCTTTTTAGCCTTATTTGGTTCCTATATAACTCCTTATGACCCTTTTAAAATTGATGTAGAAAATATACTTCAGCCTCCAAGTCTGAGCCATCCCCTTGGGACAGATCTTTTAGGGCGGGACCTTTTAAGTAGAATAATTTATGGAGCAAGGATTTCTCTTCAGGTAAGCCTTGTGGCAGTAGGCATATCTCTTATCATAGGTGTAATATTGGGAGCTTTAGCAGGGTATTTTGGAGGTGTTTTAGATCAAATTATCTCCCGTTTTATTGATATAGTCTTATGTTTCCCCACTATTTTTCTCATTTTAGCAGTTTTAGCTTATCTTGAACCTTCAATTGTTACTATAATGATTGTAATAGGGCTTACCTCTTGGATGGGTGTGGCAAGATTGGTTAGGGCTGAATTTTTCTCTTTAAAGGAAAGAGAGTTTGTCCTTGCTGCTAAGCTCTATGGGGCAAGTTCTTTACGGATAATATTTAAGCATATGCTTCCAAACGCCCTTCCACCTATTCTTGTTTCAGCTTCCTTAGGGATGGGGCATGCCATTCTTATAGAATCGGCACTTTCTTTTTTAGGGCTTGGAGTCCAGCCACCAATTCCTTCCTGGGGAAATTTATTAATTGAGGGAAAGGAGACTATGGAAGTAGCCTGGTGGCTTTCTTTATTTCCTGGGTTAGCTATTTTAATAACCGTTTTAGCCTTTACTTTGTTAGGCGAGTCTTTGCAGGACTATTTAAATCCAAAGAGGAAAGGAAAGTCTTAAAGAATGCCGAGGGCGGGACTCGAACCCGCACGGGGCAGACCCCACTAGCCCCTCAAGCCAGCGCGTCTACCAGTTCCGCCACCTCGGCGATTTATAAAAATTATAAATGTCTTTTCTCCACTTGTCAAGACTCCGCGTTACCTCAAAAATAATCTCTTCGAAATGGGTTTGTTTCCTCGTAATATATATCTGGTAGCCGCAGGCTTAAGCCTACGATGGAATTTAAGCCTGCGAGGGAATTTAAGGGCTGATATAATCTTGCGCAACCTAAAGATTGCGGCTACCAAAATGTGTTTTCTTTCTCTTCAAATTTTTTTAATTGAGAAGTATCAAATTGAAGAGAGGTGCAAAAAAATAATGAAGATGAATTTAATTTTATAGAGCATAAAAGTTTTTATTTCTCATACCATTATCCAAATTTCCTTGGTGGACAAAAATTTAAAAATAATTTTCTCACCGTCTTTCCTCAAAATAAAATCTCTTCGAAATAAATTTAACTATACCCATTTTTACACCCC
>JBKBTC010000090.1:0-4407 GCA_046291435.1 Caldimicrobium sp.
TTATAGAAGATTGTGAAAACTCACCTGAAGCTATAAAAAATAAAGCTAATGCTTTGGCAAAGGCAACGGATATTTTAATTTACTTGCAGGCTATTTTAGATTTTGAAAAGGGTGGAGACGTTGCCAAAAATTTAAATGAGATTTATGAAATCCTAATCAATGAATTGATCTCATGTTCCTTTAAACTAGACCTAAAAAAAATAGAAGATGCTATTGAAATTTTAGAAAATTTGAAAAAAACTTGGTATTCCATTAAGGAAATAAGTATACCCAGGTCAAATATAAATGTACCAAAGGTTGCCTCATTGAAAGCTTAAAAGAGGGAGAGTTTTGGAAAAGAAGTTAAAAAAAACACTTTTAGAAATTGAACTTGCCTTAAAAAAAGAAGATTTTGACCGTGCTTTAGAACTTTATGAATTTATTGAAAATAATTGGGACGATCTGAAAGAAGATTTAAATTTAGAGGAAACAAAAGAGGCTTTAAAAATAATTAATTTTATTGATGAAATGTTAAAAGAGAAAGCTTCTTCTCTGAGAGAGAATAATTCTTACCTCAAGCTAAGACAGAGCTATACTAAGTTTCTCTAAGCTCTCCTGTCTATAAAATAGGCACTTCCTTGAATAGATTTTACTATCTTCTTAATTTGTCCTGCCCTTTCTGCTATCTCTCCTATATGTTTAAATTTTCCTTTATAAACAGGAACTATCGCTAAGGAGACAGAAGGCAAAGGAAAGGTGCAAAGATTGCCTTGCCTATCTTTACTGATAAAATAGCCCCGTTGCCAATCTTTTTGACTTACTAATTTCGGCATTATGGTATCAAACCGTGCAATTACTGTTTTTGCTACCTCTTCAGCCTTTTCCAAAGGAGCTATGGCAACAAAGTCGTCTCCACCTATATGCCCTACAAACCCATCTTTACATAGGTCTTTAATGGTGTTAACCAAAATTTTAGCTAAATTTTTTATCATTTCATCACCTTTGGAAAATCCATATAAATCATTGTAGGCTTTAAAGTTATCTAAATCTACATATATAACAGCTACAGGTTTATCTGCCTCTAAAGCCTCTTTAATTTTCTTTTCTATAGAGACATTTCCAGGGAGACCTGTAAGGGGATTATTATCAGAAATTCTATCTAATCTTGCAATGGAAAGCTTGGTTCTTATGATAATTTCTTCCTCACAAGTCTCAACAGGTAAAACATCATCAATAGCGGATAGATAGGGTTCTAAAAGCTTGGTATCAATGGTATGAACTATTAATATTAATGGAAGTCTAACTAAATTGAAATGTAACTTAATATCACGCACAAAGACTTGGAAATTTTTAGGATCCTTTTCATAATAATAAAAAACAAGGTCTGGTGGGTGAAATAAGAGGGAATCAAAGAACTTTTCAACCCTGTTAAAGGTTTTAATCTTATATTGACCCTCAAGTAGGGTTTTCCATCTTTTAAATTTTTTAGATTTATTCCAAAAGGCATAAATGATAAATTTTTTATTTCTTGGCATAGAAGCCTTTAGAGTGCTTCCCTTTTCAATTGTTCGGTGAAAAATTTTAGCTCATACAGGCGAGGTTCTAATTTATAGATAATTTCTTTTAAGTCCACAAGAGATAATTTGAGTAATTTAAGACCTTGGGATTGAAAGGGTGGAATTTTTACATGAAGAGTTTTACCAAAACCTCTGGCATGCACTATGGTATCTGCTAAATGTAAACAGGCTGCTTCTTTTTTATATTTTTTTGCATTTTCTATAAAATGATGGGCTTGCACTGCTTCAATTAATCTTTCAGGTAAATTCCATTGATACATTAAAAAAGCTCCCATTTCAGCATGGTCTATTCCTAACACTGACCTTTCCGCTTTAAGTGGTTCTTCTCCTTTGCTAACAAGTTCTTTTATCATCTCAAATTCCTCTTTGAATGCAACCATTTGGATTACCCTTCCTAAATCGTGAAGCAAACCTCCCGTAGCTATTTCTTGATGTTCAGAAAGCCCTATTTTTTCTGCAATAAGCTTTGCACAAGCTGCCACTCCAATAGAATGTTCCCATAACCCTACATCCTCTTTATGAATAATCTCAAAAATGGAGGAAGTCATTATTAAAATTTTCAAAACATTAATACCTAAAAGCATCATAGCTTGATTAACAGTGGAAACCTTCTTGGGAAAACCATAAAAAGCAGAATTGGCTAATCGCAAAACTTTGGTAGTTATTACTTGATCTTTTTCAATTAACTCAGCTATTTGATTTAAGGACACCCGTTCATCTTCAATCATAGAATTTAGCTTTTGAACAATAGGGGGGAGGGTGGGCAAACCCTCCAATTTTCTTATTTTTTTTCTTACCTCTTTACGCTTATCTGATAGATCTATCATTTAATCCCCTAAGAACCTTTTTTATACTTCTCCTCTAACATCTCCTTAATAATATCTTTTATTTGTAATAATATTTCATCTGTTATATAGCTAAACCTTGCTTCCAGATCAGCTATTTCTTCCTCATAGGACTTTTCCCAAGGAAGTTTAATTACAATTCCTTCTACGGTTATATAATTTACCCCTAATTCCTGAAACTTTCTTAGCATTTCTTCAGTAATTTCTACACCTTTTCCACATAAAACCCTACCCTGATTATCTATAACTTCTTCGTATGTTTTCATCCCTGGTTTAACATAAGACAGGGGGATCCGCTGCATAATTTCTCCTTATCTAAATAATTTTATTTAAACTATATTCAATAATTCCTTGAACTCCTAACTCTAAAAGTTTAGGCACTAAATCTCTTACTTCTTTTTCTGAAACAACTATTTCTAAAGCGTACCATTCTTTCCCATAAAGTTTTGAAATTGTAGGGGCAGTAATACTTGGCAAAAGGGCAACCACCTTTTCTAAATTCTCTGCAGGCACATTCATTTTTAACCCTACCCTTTTATGAGAATTTAGTGCACCTTTGAGCAATACTGCGATTTGTTTTATTTTTCTTTTTTTCCAAGGATCTTCCCAAGCTTCCATATTGGCAATGAGCTGTGGGTAGCTTAAAAGCATTTCATGAATTATTTTCAAACCGTGTGCCTTTATTGTTGAGCCGGTCTCAGTGATTTCAACGATAGCATCACAAAGCCCTTGCACTACCTTTGCTTCAGTAGCCCCCCAAGAATAGGAAACCTCAACAGGTATTCCCCTCTCTTCAAAATATCTTTTTGTATAGTTAACTAACTCAGTACTTATTTTTTTCCCCTTTAAATCTTCAATACTTTTAATATCAGAATCAGCTCTTACAGCTATTACCCACCGTGCCGGCTTTTTACTTACTTTGGAATAAAGCAAATCTTCTACTACTACCACTTTTGAATCATTATTAAGGATCCAATCTTTTCCAGTAATACCTGCGTCAAGAACTCCAGCCTCAACATAATTACTCATTTCCTGAGGTCTACAGATTACCATTTCCAACTCTGGGTCATCCACTTCAGGAAAATAACTTCTCTGATGAACTTCAATTGTCCAGCCTGCTTTATCAAAAAGTTCAATAGTAGCTTTCTCTAAGCTCCCTTTAGGTATTCCAAACTTAAACTTTTTTTCCATAAACTACCTCCGGATCTATCAATCTCCTTTCAGTAATTTCCACATCCCCTGTCTCCAAAATTTTCCGATAAAAACAACTCTCATAGCCTTCGTGGCAAACTGGTCCTTTTGGTTCAACCTTTATTAATAGGGTGTCCCCATCACAATCCATAAATATTTCTTTTACTAATAACACATGCCCTGAAGTTTCACCTTTCATCCATAATTTTTGCCTACTCCTACTATAAAAATGCACCTTTCCTGTAGAGAGGGTTTTCCTTAGGGCATCTTCATTCATAAACCCTAACATTAACACCTTTCCAGTCTCATAGTCTTGAATTATAGCTGGGAGAAGCCCCTGTCCTTTTTCAAAATTCAACTTATTGTTCATTTCCCACCTCTGCTACTAACTCCTTTAAATAAGCCTCTGGATCTTTTGCGGCAACTATTGATGTTCCAATTAAAGCTCCTTTAAATCCTAAATTTTTTAACTCTCGTAGTTCCCTCCCTTGGCTAATACCTGATTCTGCTATTACTGGTATTTCCTTTGGAATTAAAGGAAATATTTTATAACAGTGTGTGCTATCTATCTCTAAGGTATAAAGATTTCTGTTATTAATTCCAATTACTTTTGCTCCAGCCATAAGAGCTTTCTCTAAATCTTCTTCTGAATGTATTTCTACTAAAGGTGAAAGCCCAAGTTTATATGTGTAAGAAATAAGTTCTTTAAGCTCATAGGTATTTAAAATACTTGCAATAAGCAGGAGAAAATCTGCTCCAAAAGCTTTAGCTTCTTCAATTTGTACAGGGTCAAAAATAAAATCCTTCCTCAATAT
>JBKBTC010000091.1:0-4393 GCA_046291435.1 Caldimicrobium sp.
CCTATGATTAAAATACTTTCTTTACATGAGCATTTGAAGAAGGGAGTAAAGGAAGGAGTCTTTCCTGGTGCAGTATTAGGCATAAACTATAAAAAAAGTACCTATCTTCTTTCTGCAGGTTTTTCAAGTTTTACTCCCTTTCTTGAACCTATGGAAGAAGGTTTGATCTTTGATTTAGCCTCACTAACTAAACCCTTAGCAGTGGGTTTGATTTTTATAAATCTTTTCCATGAGGGGTTGGAGTTAAACTTAGAAAAACCTCTTGGCTATTATATATCTGCAAAAGAGCCAATTTCAAAAATTCCCCTTTTTAGATTTCTTAATCATACTTCAGGGCTTAAAGCTTGGTATCCCTTTTATAAGGAAAAGCCCTTAGATTTAGAAAAAATATATTATGTTATCCAAGATCTGCCCTTAGAATATTCCCCTGGAAGTAGGTGTTTATATTCAGATTTAAATTTTTTCCTTGTCACTTATTTTCTTGAAAAACTTACGCAGACCCCTTTTGAGAACCTCTTTGAGGAGGTGAAAAGAAAGCTAACCTTTACCAAGAAGGAAGTGTTAGTTTTTAATCCTTTAAAGAAAGGGATAGACCAGGAGAAAATTGTTCCCACTTCTTATGATCCTGAGAGTGGAAAGATTTTAAGAGGAGTTGTGGAAGATGAAAACACAAGAGCTTTAGGAGGTGTAAGTGGGGTTGCAGGGCTTTTTGGTAATATCTATGGAGTGTTAAAGGTGCTTGCGGCTCTCCTTAGCTCTTACCTGGGTGAAGAAAATACCTTTAGATCAGAAAGTGTAAAGTATTTTTTTGAGTTTAAAGATAGTGCTTCAGAGTTTGCTTTAATCTTTATGAAGCAAAGCAAAGGAAGCTATTCAGCTACAGGTGGTTCTCTTTCTTCCAAATCTATTGGTCATTTAGGATTTACTGGCTGTTCCTTTTTTATAGATTTGGAAAGAAACTTAATTATAGTGCTTCTATCAAATAGAGTGCATCCTCAAAGAGGTAATGAATTAATAAAAGAATTTAGACCCCTTTTGCATAAAAGAATAATAGAATTGATAGAAGGGAGGGAAGAGAGATGAAAATACTTTTAAATGCGGAGGAGATGCCCAGATTTTGGTTAAATCTTGTGCCCTATCTGCCAGAACCACTTTCACCTCCCCTTCATCCGCAGACAAAGGAACCCATTAGTCCTAAGGATTTGTTAGGGATTTTTTCTGAGCCCATAATTGAACAAGAAGTCTCAACTGAGGAGTGGATAGAGATTCCCCATGAAATAAGGGAGGTCTATGCTCTTTGGAGACCAACGCCCCTTATCCGAGCAATTAATTTAGAAAAAGTCTTAGATACCCCTGCAGAAATTTATTACAAATATGAAGGGGTATCTCCTCCTGGTAGTCATAAACCAAATACTGCAGTAGCTCAGGCTTATTTTAATAAAATAGCAGGAGTAAAAAAGCTCACGACGGAAACAGGAGCTGGACAATGGGGTAGTTCCTTAGCCTTTGCGACCCAGTATTTTGGACTTGAATGTGAAGTTTATATGGTGCGAGCAAGCTATCATCAAAAACCCTATAGAAAAATCCTTATGGAGCTTTGGGGTGCCACCGTTTATCCTTCACCATCCCAAAATACACAAACAGGAAGAACCTTTTTACAAAAGGATAAAGACCATCCAGGAAGCTTAGGTATTGCCATAAGTGAAGCCATAGAGAGAGCACTTGAGGAGAAAAATACCAAATATTCCTTAGGTAGCGTGCTAAATCATGTTCTACTACATCAGACTATAATTGGACTTGAGGCAGAAAGACAAATGGAAAAGATTAATCGTTATCCCGACTTTGTTATTGGGTGTGTAGGAGGAGGAAGTAATTTTGCAGGATTAGCTTTTCCCTATTTAAAAAGGAAGATTACAGGGGAAAAACCTAACACAGAATTTTGGGCTATAGAACCAGAAGCTTGTCCTACTCTTACCAAGGGTGAATATAGATATGATTTTGGAGATACAGCAGGATTAACTCCTCTTGTGAAAATGTACACCTTAGGTGCAGATTTTATTCCACCGCCAATCCATGCAGGTGGCTTGCGTTATCATGGAGATGCACCTCTTCTATGTGCCTTTTATCATCACGGCTATATCAAGGCCTGTGCCTATAGCCAAAGTGAAATATTTTCTGCAGGGGTTTTGTTTGCTAAAACTGAAGGCATAGTTCCAGCGCCTGAATCAGCTCATGCCGTGAAAAAAGCCATTGACCTTGCCTTAGAATGCAAACAAAGAAAAGAGAAAAAAATTATTCTATTTAATCTCTCAGGACATGGCTATTTTGATTTGTCCGCATACGAAAGCTATTTAAAAGGGGAAATAAACTAGAAATAATCTATGCAATATGTAAAGTAAGATGTCTTTTCCACTCCTCTAAGGTAGCAACTTTAATGAAGGGTTTAGCATCTTCTTCTGTCATTTTGGGGTTTTCATATTTAATTTCGAAGTACTTGCACATCACTTTGAAAAAATCTGTATTGTCAATGAAAGGCTTTTGTAGAAAGCTTCTTATACCGTGAGTTATCTTTCCAAATACTAAAAATATTTGATCTTCTGCGGTATGATTAGTTGAGGTAAATCCCACATTTCCTCTCCTTATTTTGGGGTTGGGGTTTCCTTTTTCATATACACTGTGAGCAAGAGCTCTTCCTAAAAGGGCATCAGGCATATAGAGAAAATCTCCAGGATAGGGCTGGTAGCCTACTTGCATGGATTTGTAAATTTCTTCAGCTTCCCAATCTGTAAGAGTAAAGGTTGTGTAATGCTCAAAAATCTCTTTAATTTCTTGTGGTGTTTTTCCTTTAATTTGTTTTTTTATCACTTCAAAGGAGGCTTTTATATTAGCGTATTTTAGGAGGGCATCTGTGGAATGATTATATTCAGGACCTGTGCCATTAATTCCCCATCCAGAGTTTCCATGATCTGAGGTAACAATTACCAAGGTATTGGGATTAACCTGTAAATACTTCATAATTACTCCAAGGGTTTGGTCAAGTTCATAGGTATCCATAAGGGCACTGAAAGCATCGTTTGAATGATTGGCATGATCTATCCTTCCAGCCTCAACTTGGAGGATGAAACCCTTTGGATTCTGGGAAAGTTTATGTAGTGCAACTGCTGTCATTTCAGGAAGTGTAGGCTGCCTCTCCCCCAAAGAAGGGTCCTTTGTTCTATCTATGTAATAACTTAAATGAGAATCATTAAAAACACCTAATAGGGACTTTTTTGAAGAGAGAATTTTATTAGAAAGCAAATCCCTTCTATTTCTAACTATATCAAAGCCAGCATTAGCAAATTCCTGGTAGAGGTCTCTTCCGTCTTTTCTCAGTAAGGGGTCAAAATGTCTATTCCCTCCACCAAGTAAAACCTCTGGTTTAAAGTTAAGATACTCAAGAGCGATATCATCCTCTGCATCTCTATTTCTTTGATGGGAAACCCAGGCAGCAGGCGTTGCATGGGTGATTCTTGTGGTAGTAACAAGCCCACAGCTATAACCCAATTCTTTTAAAAGCTCCATAATGGTTTTTAAGAGTCTACCATCAGGAAGGCAAGCAAGCATTCTATTTGCTGTTTTAGAGCCTGTTGCCCAGGCTACAGATGCTGGAGCAGAATCCGTCACGATGCTACTCAAACTTTTAGTGCCTACATATCCTCCAAGAACATCCCTTCTTTCCATAAGGGTATAAAAATTAGAGGTCCGCTCTTTTAAAACTCTGGTGCGAAATTCATGCATAGCCCTTATTACCCCTAAGGGCATGCCATCTCCTACAATAAAAATAAGCCCTCTCCCCTTGGAATTGGGAAATTTTATGTTCAAAAGCTCCTCCGGAAGCATTAAAGATAATGCACCAAGGCTACTTACCTTTATAAAATCTCTTCTCCTAAGCCCTCCTTCTCTCATAGGTATCCCTCCTCGTAATTTCTATAATTATGGCACACTTTAATACCTGCTCTATCCTACCTCTCTTTTTCATTATCTTCTCATTTTCTTGCGCCCTTTTCCCTGCCCTTATTCTCGCAGAAGATTTTACCCCCTTCCAAAAGGTCTTCTTTACATAAACCATAGGGGCTTATTTCTATTCCTTTTTGTGCAAGCAAGAATTATAAAGGCTTTTCTTGTTTCTCTTGAAAAAGGGTGCCCCTTTACAGCAAAATTTTTCTGAGAGGCGGTAAACATAAATGAAGAAGGGCAAAGGGTGTGAGGGTGGGGGAGATCAAAGATTTTTGAAAGGCACTCATAGAAAAAGGTAAAAGCGATAATGTTAAACCCCCTTCCTTGTCTATACTATAATCTAAATTCAGAACACAAGGAGGTAGAGAACAATGAATGAGCGCCTTGAGACACTAGA
>JBKBTC010000092.1:0-4221 GCA_046291435.1 Caldimicrobium sp.
GAAAGTTGTTCTAAAAGCTTTAACCATCCTCCTAATTCTCCACTTTCTACCTCTTTGCTTGAGAGAGGGACTCTCTCTCCTGAAGAGCCTTTCCAATAGATATCTGTTCCTGAAAGCTCTAATTTCCAAGAATATCCTAAGTTAATTAGATTAAAGCCCTTTCCTAAGATTACATTATAGGAGCCTTCTTTAGTTTCAAAATACTGAATATTAGCTAATTGGGAAAGCTCACCTATTAAATTATCTCTTTTATCTCTTAAGTCGTTTGCACTTTTCCCACCACTTTCCATAGCAATGATTTGTAAATTTAACTCAGCAATTTGAGAAGAAAGGGAGTTAATTTTTTCTACCAGTTCTTTAAGCTTTATTCCTATTTGAGTTTCTAAATCTCTCATACCTTGAAACTTGGATTTTAATGCCTCTGCTATGAGTTTTCCATTTTCTATAACTTGTGTTCTTGCAGCATAGTTTTCAGGATAATTGGCAAGGTTTTGCCAGGCATTCCAAAATTCCCTTAAAATGTTAGCTAAGCCAGAATCTTGGGTCTCATTAAAAAGGCTCTCTAAAATATTAAGTCCAGCCTCGCTTGCTGAGAATAGTCCTAAATCAGTTTTTTTAAGGTTGATATTTTTCTCTAAAAAAGCGTCAAAGTAGTGGATGATCTTTTCTACCTTGGAGCCTGAACCAATGGATCCCACTGGAGAAGGACTTGGAGGATAAGTAGTTTCAATAGCTTTTTGCCTGCTATAGGACGGATTGTTTACATTAGCCACATTATGGGATATAACAGAAGTTGCTGTTTGGAAATTTAAAAGGGCGTTTTTGGCTATGTTTAAAGCAGAGGAAAGTCCTGCCATTCCACTTAAGCCTCTTTAGATAGAATTTTAGGATTGGAAGATGTATTCATCTTATTGTATAATTCCTTTTCTATTAAAAAATTAGTCAACAATTTATAGGCTTCTTCTACAAAATTTAACCCTGCTTCTATTAGTTTTTTGTTTCTTTCATTATTTTCATAAAGTTCTCGAAGTAGCTTTAGTTCTTCAGAGGAAAGCTCTTGTTCTTCAAGAAGTCTAAGTAGTCTAATTTTATAACTTGACCATTTTAAAATTTCCTCTACAGCACCCTGCATAAGGGCAACTCTTTCTGCCTCAATTACTTTTTTTAATTCTACTAATTCCTTCTTAGGCATGTTAAGAGCTCCTTTATTTTATTTCGGAATTATTGGATTTTGTTTTAAGGTAGGCACTTTTTAATAGGTGCTTATATAAAAAATCTCCAAGTCCTCCGGGCTTCCCTGATACTGCTCTGGCTATTTCTTGATAAAGATAGTCTTGGAATATTTTTTTCTCCAAACTTTCAGGAAAGAAACCACTTTTCATTATACTTTTATCAAAGTTTTTTAAGACTTCATACCAGAGGAGGGATTCAAATTCAGAGGTTAATTTTTTTAAGGCAAGTTTTGGGTCTTTTTTAGCTAAGGCTTTTATATTTTCTAAGCTTGTATAGTTTATTCCGTAATTTCTTGTATAGTTTATTCCGTAATTTTCCATAGCCATCCTCCTAAATAATAACTAACTCAGCATGGAGAGCGCCAGCAGCTTTTATGGCTTGTAATACTGCAATGAGTTCTCTTGCGGTTGCTCCCACTGCATTTAAGGCTCTAATGAGCTCTCCTAAAGTTGCTCCTTCTTCTAAAACTACTACCTTAGCTTTTTCTTCCTTTGCGGTAATTTCTGTCCTTGGGACTATAGCAGTCTCTCCCCGCGCGAAGGGAAGGGGTTGGACTACTTCAGGAAGTTCTTTTACTTCCACACTAAGATTTCCGTGAGCCACAGCTACTCTTGAGATGCGCACATTTTCTCCAATAATAACAGTTCCTGTTTTCTCATCTATGACCACTTTAGCCACATTATCCGGTTTTATGGCAAGAAGCCCAAGCTCACCTAAGAGGGCAACAACCCTACCTCTATATTTTTCTGGCACGGTTAGCTCTATGTTTTTTAAATCCAGGGGATGGGCATATTTGCCACGCAAATAATTATTTATTGCTTCTGCTGCCTGAGAAGTAGTGGTGAAATCTTCCGTTCTTAAAGAAAGAGTTAACTTGTTTAAATGGTTTATGTCCTCCATGGGAACTTCCCTTTCCACGATGGCACCATTGGGAATTTTTCCCACAGTGGGATGATTAACCTGGGCTTGAGCTCCTGCTCCTCCCACTGCAAACCCACCAATAGAAACAGGTCCTTGAGCTAAAGCATATATTTTGCCGTCTGGACCAGTCAAAGGTGTCATAAGTAATGTTCCACCCTGTAAACTTTTGGCATCTCCTAAAGCAGAAACTTGTACATCCATTCTTTGCCCTGGCTTGGCATAGGGAGGTAAATAGGCAGTGACTAAAACGGCAGCTACATTTTTAAGTTTCACTTGTTCCTTAGGAACTCTAATACCAAATTTTTCAAGCATATTTACTACGGACTGAACGGTAAATTTTGTTTGATCACCGTCCCCTGTGCCCTTAAGTCCCACTACTAACCCATAACCTACTAAATAATTTCCTCTTACTCCTTCAACATCCATTATGTCTTTAAGCCTTACAGTTAAACCGTAGGTAATTTGAAGAAGTGTAAGGAAGCTTAAGAGCACCAAAATTTTTAGGACTCTGAGCATATTATCACCCCTTTGCCCATACTTTAAAATAGCCAGAATAGCTGTAATAGCCTTGTTAATATTCCTGGTCCACTTGCCGCTTCGCTACTTGGTCCTTTGCCACTATATTCCACATAAAGGTCTGAAATTTTTGTTGATATAATAGAATTATCAGCCTCTACATCTTGAGGTCTAACAATTCCTGTAATAGTTATATATTCTAAATCTCTATTTCTTTTAATAGTTCTTACTCCTTGAATAACTAAATTGCCATTTGGAAGTACTTCTACGACTCTAGCTGATATAGTAGCAAGGATCCTGCTTTCCCGTTGAGTTTGCCCCTGACCTGAAGTAGAGGTGGATAAACTACCATCAACTAAATGAGCAGGGTCAAAACCAGATGGAAGAGGCAGTGTCTTTTGAAACTGATTTTCATAACCAAAAATTTTATTAATGCCAGCTCTTATGGAACTCTGTTTTCCACTTCCTTGCTTTACATTATTTGAACTTTGATAGGTTTCAACGATCTTTACCGTAATTACATCTCCTATAAATCTTGCTCTGTTATCTGCATAGGCAAAAAGAGATGAGCCCTCTCTAAAAAGGGAGCCCTTGCTACTTGTTGAAGGAATTATTGGTTCAGGAAAGTCCACTTTAGGAGGGGGTGGTGGAGGAGGGGGAGTTTTTGGGTCAAATTCCCAACATCCAGAGAATAAAAATCCTATAATTATCAATAGGCTCCATCTTATTTTTTTAAAGGCTTTTAATTTCTCTTTCATCAGTAGCTCACCTCCACTTTTCCTTCATCTACCACCTTTGCTTGAATTATCTTTTGGCTACTTAAATTCTTTACTCGGATCCACTCGTTTAGCCTACCAGGTTGCAAAGAAATGCCCTTCGCCTTTACCTCAAAGTATTTGCTTTTAGCGATAATTTCTACTTCTTGATTTCTCTTTATTAAAAGTGGTTCAGCTATATGGGACCTTCTTAAGACACTACCTCCTTTTATACTCATACGCGTCTCTTTTCCCATAGCCTCCTCCATACTTAAAATTACATCTTGAGGTAAGCGGGAGAGCTCCCTTTTTTCCAAAGCTAAATCTTCTTTTCCAATAATAGCTTGATTAGCTAATGGATTTTTTACCACTACTACTGGAATCTTTACCTCTATATAGCCCCAGGCTCTAAAAATTTGTCTTTCAGCACCTTTAATATTAAAGATGAAAAGAGCAGTATTTGAGCCAGCTTTGGCATTACCAATCCATTCTACTTTATAAGGCACTTCTCTTGGAATATCTATTAATGTGGGCTCAACTCTAAATTTCTCTAAGGTAATTTCAGCTTCCTTAGGATAATCAGCCCTTTTTTGAAATTCTTTAATAAAGATTTCCCTTAGGTCCTTTTCTGTATAGATGACCTTTGCTAAGCAAGGAGAGAAGTTAAAAAAACTAATGTTAGCAAATAACAACAGGAGGAAGATTAAGGTTTTTTTCATACATTATTACCTCTTCAAGTTATTGGCTATTTCTAAAAGTTGGTCTGCAGTGAGTACTCCTTTGGAATTTGATTCAT
>JBKBTC010000007.1:0-24492 GCA_046291435.1 Caldimicrobium sp.
ACTTCTTCAATTTCCTTCTTATTAAAACCAAGAGTTAATAAACAAGTTTTAGCTTCTGAGAGTATTCTTTCCTTTTCAAAGGGCAGGGTTAGCCCCTTTTTAGAGAGTTTTCCAAAGAGGCTCTTGAGATCTACATAAAGTTTTTCTGCCCTTTTTAAACCTATACCTGGCACCTTTGAAAGTTCCTCTATATTACGCTCTTCAATCACTTGCCTTAACGCCTGAGGGCTAAAAACTGAAAGTATATTTAACGCAAGTGTTGGACCAATCTTTGATAAAGCATTTAGCCGGAGAAAAAATTCCCTTTCCTCTCTATCTAAAAATCCATATAATTCTAACCTTTCATTTTTAACGATAAAGGGCACAACAAAAAGCTCAATTTCGTGTCCTAAAAAATTTTCTTTCAAAATATTTATCAAATTTAAGGGCACAAAAATTTCCCAAGAGATATCACCAGTTCTGAGAACAATTCTATTGGGTGGAAAGGTCTCTTCAAATTTTCCCTTAAGCTTATACAGCATATTTTCCTCACAAAATCAATATAAATTCATTTCCAGAGCACATACTATAGCCAAAGCCAGGGCATCACAGGTATGTTCATCTTGTATTTTAATCTTAAAATTGTCCACGGTTAATACATTCTTCAAAATATATAGAACATCTTTTTTAGTTGCCCTTCCATTGCCACATAAATAACTCTTCCAAAAAGAGGGATGATAAATTTTTATCGGCACACCAATTTCCTCAGCTACGAGGAGAACTATGGCTTGCACTTGAAATAGCTTTGCTGTGGAAAAGGGGTTAGCTTTAGCTATTGGTTCCTCTAAGGCTATAATATCTGGTTTGTATAATTCTAAAATGTACATAAAATTAGCATACAAATGATAAAGCCTCTTTTGAAGAGGGTCCTTGCTCTTAGATTTTAAAGTGTTTGCCTTTAAAATAGAAAATTTATTTTTTTTTACTTCAATTAAAGTATAACCCAAGTTTAAAAGTCCAGGGTCAACTCCTAAAATTTTCATAGCTCTATCCTCATATTATCATAGGCTGCCCAAATCTTTAATTCCAGTTCCTTTGAAAGCATTTGGGCAACCTTAAAAGGATTTTCTCTAAGCATGGTCATCCCAAAGTGGGTCAAAATTGCTACTTCAGGGTTAAGCTTTTTTAGAAGTAATTTTACCTCTGGTATGGAAAGATGCATTACACCTTCCTTTGGCTCAAACCTTACTACATTTATAACTAAATATGAACATTCCCTGAACTCATAAGCTAAATCCTCAAAATAGGCGGTATCTATAATGAAACCAAGTTTCTTTAGGGGAGAGGTCTCAAAAATTAAACCGTAGACCTCAGCTTCATGTTTTAAAGGTGATGTCGTGTAAAACTTAAAAGCACCAGATTGGTAAAATCTCTTTTCTTTAAGTAAAATAATTTCCTGTAGACAATTTCTAAGGTAGGGAAGTAAAATTCCCTCAGAGAGGGCTTCTTCTGTAATAAAAAGGGTCCCCCTTTTTTTAAAGCCCCCTTCTGTTATAGCATCAACAAGAATGTTTAAATCCGCTGAATGATCAAGGTGTTTATGTGAAACTACGAGAGTTTTTATTTTCTCTACGGGAATTTTATTTTTTGCCAAATAAACTATGGAACCTGGTCCTGGGTCAAGAAGTAAGTAATCCTGCCCAAATTTAAGGAGGATTCCCCCTGAGGCTCTTAATTGTTTAGCTACTACATACCTTGCCCCTGCTGTGCCAAGAAAGAGAACCTCAAACATTAGTCTTAATTTTAACTTATCAGGGGCTTTTTGGCTATAAATAGGCTCTCTTGAAATTAAAAAAGAGTAAACTATATTTAAAAAAACTTAAATCATAAAAAAGAGGGGAGAAAATGGCAGGACATTCCCATTGGGCACAAATAAAGAGAAAAAAAGCAGCTCAGGACGCTAAAAGAGGACAGCTTTTTACTAAACTTATTCGTGAAATCATAATAGCTGTAAGACTAGGTGGAGGTGGAGATCCCGAGTTAAATCCTCGTCTAAGGGCAGCTATTCAAGCTGCTCGTGCAGCAAACATGCCAAAAGAAAATATAGAAAGAGCCATCAAAAAAGCCTTAGGTCTGGAAGAGGGCACTCAATATGAAGAGGCTATTTTTGAGGGATATGGTCCCGGTGGAGTTGCCATCTTGGTAAACACCATTACTGATAATAGAAAAAGGACGGTATCTGAGATTAGGCATCTTTTTAACAAATATGGGGGAAATTTAGCTGAACCTGGAGCTGTCTCTTGGATTTTTGAGCAAAAAGGGCTTATCGTTGTTTCCAAAAAAGAAGAAGAAAAAGTATTGGAAATTGCCCTGGAGTATGGTGCAGAGGATACCAAGGAATATGAAAGTGAAATAGAAGTTATCACAGCACCTCAAGATTTTGAAAAAGTCAAAGAAGCTTTGGAAAAAGCTGGTATTGAGGTGCTTTCTGCTAAAATTACTATGGTCCCAAAAAGCTTAGTCCCCATTGATAATGAAAGTACAGCTCAAAGTCTTCTCAAATTAATGGAGAGCTTGGAAGACTTAGATGATGTGCAGCAAGTTTATGCAAATTTTGATATACCTGAACATCTAATGGAATCTTTTAACAAATAAGTGTCCTATAAAATAAAAGTCCTTCCTGAAGATTTTATTGTCTCAGAAGTTGCTTCCATTGGTCCCTCTGGTGAAGGGGACTTTTCTTTATATTTATTGAAAAAATGGAACCTTACTACCTGGGAGGCTTTAGGTAATATTGCAAAAAAATGGCGTATCCCTTTAAAACACTTTGGCTATGGAGGTCTAAAAGATAAAAAAGCCATTTCCTATCAATACATAACCATTAAAAATGGTCCAAAAAAAGATTTAAAAGAAAAAAACTTTGAACTCCTTTACTTAGGCAAAACCAAAGAACCTATGAATAAGGAGAAACTCGAAGGTAATACCTTTGAAATCAGGGTAAGAGATGTGGAAATCGAGGAAGAAGATCTAAAAAGGGAAATAGAAAAAGTGCAAAACTATGGCTTGCCAAATTATTTTGATGAACAGCGCTTTTCCTCTGTTAAAGAAAGCAAAACCTTTCCTGTTAAAGAAATTATTATGGGTAATTATGAAAAAGCTCTTTACCTAATCTTAGCTTATAGTAGTTTTGACGAAATCCATAAATCTCACGAATTAAGAGAATGTCTTAAAAATAATTGGAGAAAATGGGAAAATTGTTTATCCTTAGCTAAGCTTAAATGGGAAAGAGAGCTCCTTAACTTCCTTATTCACCACAAGCCCTCTCAACGAACCTTTAAAAGAGCCCTACATTTGCTTGATCAAGAATTTCTCTTTTTCTTAGGAAATGTCTATCAAAGCTTCCTTTGGAATGAAGTTTTAAAAGAAGTACTCGCTTATTTAAATCTCGCACATTTTAAAATACCCTTTCTCTGGGGAGAATTGTATTTCTATAAAACTCTCACCCCAGAGGAAAAGGACCTTTTAAAAAATTTGAAAATACCCTTCCCTTCTCCTAAAATATATATAGAAGATACTCTTAAATTACCTCTTAGAACTTTATATTTAAAAGTTTTACAAAGGGAGGGTTTTTCAGATTTTAAAAACTTAAGAACCTTTATTAAAGGCTTGGTATTTAAAACCTATCCAAGACCTGTCCTTCTTTTTCCTAAAAATTTGGAGTATAGCAAAGAGGGAGAAAGAAATTATGTAATAAAATTTTTTTTAGAAAAGGCAAGTTTTGCCACCCTTGTTATAAAGAGGCTATTCTATGTTAATTCGTCTTCCTAATTGGTTAGGGGATGCTCTTATGGCAACCCCTGTTTACGAAAATCTTAGAACTTATGAGGAATTAATTCTCTTCGGTCCCGCACCTTTTATAAATCTCTTTGAAGACTTTCCAAAGGTTAAAATCCTACCGTATTATAAAGGTAAGAATAAATTAAACCTAAAAAACTTAAAAACATATCAAAATGAAAGGGCTCTACTTTTAACTAATTCTTTTTCTTCGGCTTGGCTCTTCTTTAGAGCAGGCTTTAAAGAAATTATGGGTTATTCTACAGATTTAAGGGGCTTACTTTTAACGAAAAAAATCAAACCCCCTAAAGAAAAACTTCACCAAAGGGATTACTATCTCTATTTAATTGAAAAATTAGGCTTTAAAGCAAAAAAGAAAGATCTAATACTTCCTCTAAAGGAAGAAAAAATACTTGAAGCAAAAAATTTTTTAAAAAGGAAAGGATTAGAAGTTGGGAAAAGCCCATTAATATTGATTGCCCCTGGTGCAGCCTATGGACCTGCCAAAAAATGGCCTGAAGAATGTTATAAAAAATTAGCCAAAAAGTTGGTAAAAAAAGGATTTAATATTTTAATAGTAGGTAGTGAGGCAGAAAAAAAATTAGGGGATTACATAAAAGATGGATCCGAAGGGATTTTCAACCTTTGTGGGGAAACAAAAATTACAACCTTAGCTGGAATATTTTGGCTCGCAAATTTACTAATTTCAAACGACTCAGGGCTTATGCATCTTGGAGCAGCTCTTAAAATTCCTCAAATTGCCCTTTTTGGTTCAACGGACCCAGAGCTTACTTCCCCTTTAAATCCCAAGGCAATAGTATTAAAAATAGAACTTGATTGTTCGCCTTGCTTTAAAAGGCAGTGCCCTAAAGGACATTATAACTGCCTAAGAGGTATAACTCCTGAAGCAGTTTTACAAAAAATTTTAACCCTTCCTGAAGAGTACTTTGCACCTAAAAGTAGCTTTCATAATGAGTCTTAAGCGAGCGATATTTAAAATAGGATTTGAGGTTCTCTAAAATAGATTCCATAAGCCTCTCAATAGCCTCTTTGGTATAATAGGCAATATGGGGTGTGAAAATAACATTAGGATATTTAAGAAGAGATAAAGTAGTTAAAGCTTTTTGAGCAATCTCTGCAGGTAGATCCTCATATAAATAAGATTTATCTAACAAAACCCTTTCTCCTTCAAAGACATCTAAGGCTACTCCCCCTTGAAGTTTTCCATTCTGTAGAGCCCAAAGCAAGGCACGGGTATCCACCACCGGACCTCTTGCGGCGTTAACTAACATAGCCTCATCTTTAACTAATTTGATATTTTCAAGATTAATCATATGATGAGTTTTCTTTGTATAGGGGACCATAATAGTGATTACATCCGAATTTTGAAGGAGTTCATTTAAAGTGGTATAAACAACTTTGTATTTCTCCATCAATTCCTTTGATTCATTGAGGTCATAGGCTAAAACTTTCATCCCAATTCCATAGCCAATTCGGCAAAGGTGGCTTCCAATGTTTCCAGTACCTATCACACCTAAGGTTTTCCCAAATAAATCCATACCTAAAAGATTGTTACGGGAAAAATCTAAATTCTGTATTTTTTCAAAATTCTTTCTTAACTTTCTTGCTAAGGCAAAAATTAAGGCAAAAGTATGTTCGGCAACTGTTATAGAAGCATAATAGGGAAAATTAGCTACCTGAATTCCTTTCTTTTGGCACGAAAGAAGGTCTATATGATCAACTCCTGTAGTCCTGGTAATAATTAATCTTAAAGAGGGCATCTCCTCTAAAACCTCTTCAGTAATAAGAGAATTACTTGAAATTACAACGGCTTGAGCACTTCTATAATTAGAAGCATTAGCTTCCCTCAAAGACTCGGTTCTGAATTCCACTTCTAAATTTTCAAATTCTTTTAAAAGCTTTTCTTTTAATTTCTTTATAAAGCCTTCTTGTTCCCAGTCCTTTGTTTCAAAAAAAATTAGCTTTTCTGACATAGAGACCTCCTTTTTAAGGTATAAAATATTTTTGATTTGAGCGAGGGACCCACCACCTCTCAATATTATAACTAATTCCTATAGCTGAAGGTTTTATTCCCCGAAAGCGCTTATCTATAGCCTCTAAACTATAGGGTATGTACAGAAAAGTATAGGGCTGATCCTCTGCTAAGACCTCCTGCAACTTAAAATAAATTTTTTTTCTCTCTTCTTTATTTAAGGTATACCTTCCCTCCTCAAGAAGTTTATCAACTTCTGGATTTTTGTAGCCAATAAAATTAAGACCCGGGCTCTCTGTTTTGGAGGAATGAAAGATATCGTAAAGGTCCGGGTCTGGACCTGTAGTCCATCCAAGTATTACAGCTTGAAAGTGCCTTTTATCAATAAATTGATGAATAAGGGTGGTCCATTCTAAAACCCTGATATGCATCTTAATGCCTATTTTAGCTAAATCTTGTTGAATAATCTGAGCTGCAAGGAGGCGTGCTAAATTCCCCTGATTAGTAAGAAGGGTAAATTCAAAGGGTCTTCCATCCTTATACCACATACTATCTTTCCCTCTTTTAAAACCAGCTTCTTGTAAGAGCCTAATTGCTTTCTCTGGATTATAGGGGCAACTTTTTTCAATAGCAGGATTATAAAACCAGGCATCAGGTTTATAGGGACCATAAGCAGGAATTCCTTGCCCCAACAATGCCCCTTTTACCACCTTTTCTTTATTAATAGCCATACATAAAGCCTTCCTTACTCTTTTGTCCTGGAAAAGGGGCTCTCTCAAATTATATCCTATGTAAGTATACGCAAAGGCTAAGTATCTATAAAGTTGAAATTCTCTTTGAAGATTTTTCTCATCTTTAAGTTTAAAATATTGAAGTGGTGTTAGACTTATCCAATCTAATCCACGAGCTCTAAGCTCCATAAAAAGGGTAGTAGGATCTGGAATTACTCTATAAATGAGTCTATCTAAGTAGGGTCTTCCTTCAAAATAAAGGGGATTATAGGTTAAAAGGATCCTATTCTGGGGTTCCCATTTTTCAAACCTAAAAGGTCCATTTCCCAAAGGGTTTCTTCCAAAAACGCTTTGAAGATGTTTCAGATCTTTGCCTTCTAAGATATGCCTGGGTAGCACTACCAAATTACCCCAAGAAGTTAAGGCTAAAGCAAAGGGTTTTTTATAGGTCACTCTAAAGGTATAGGGATCTAATATCTTAAATTCCTCTACCTCAAGGAAATCACTGGCATAAGGTGAAGGCACCTGTGGATTAGTTATAAGCTTAAACCCAAATTCTACATCTTTTGCTGTAAACTCTACTCCATCCTCCCATTTCACTCCCTTCCTCAAATAAAAAGTAATACTTTTTTGATCCTTTGAAATTTCAAACCTCTCCGCTAAATCTCCTACTATACTTAAATCAGGAGCATACCTCACTATGCCTCTAAAAATTTTATCTGCTACATTATGACTCATAGCATCAGTAGCTAACATGGGAACAAGAAGGCTTGCATCTGCAATAGTTCCAATGATAAGCGAATCTCCATATTCAGGTTTTTCTAACTTTTCATCCCATTTGAAATTAGGCTCAGCAGTGCCTATACTTAAAATAAAAATACTCAAAATTAATACCAAATTTTGAAATATTTTCTTCATATGCCCTTCTATTTGACCATTCTACTTTCTATAAACTTTACTAAACATCTTTTAACGGAATTCTTTTTAAAGGTGTATACTTTGGTCCCGTAGGAAATAAATCACTTTTAAAAAGCACTATTTCTTTTACCATAAAAGATAACCCTTTAAGTTTCTCAGCTTCTTTTATTATCCTTTCAAAAAACTGTTTGAATTCTATGGTATTATTTATATCTTTTATGCGCATTAAAGTAATGTGTGGATGAAATTTCTCTTTTTTATTATCTAATTTTAGAGGTTTAAGGGCTTTTTCAATCTTCAGATAAAGGTCCTCTATCCTATCCTTAGAATGTTCCACCCCTATCCAAAGCACCCTTGGTTTTCCCACTTCAGGAAAAACACCCACTTCCCCCAGATCTACCCTAAAATTAGAAATCTCTTGGCAAACCTTTTCACAAAGGTTAAATATTTTCTCAACCAAATTCTCTGAAATATTTCCAAAAAATTTTAAAGTTAGGTGCAAATTTTCCTCTTCTACCCATTTTAATTTAACCTCTTTGGGTTCTGGGATATTTTTAAAATTACAAAGAGCTTTCTTTATATCCAAGGGCAAATCTATAGCTAAAAAAGCCCTTACCATATAAAATATACCTCCTTAGGATATCAAGGGCGGTAAAACTTGCCAAAGTTTGAATTGTTTTGCGACCCCCTTGAAAAAGAAAATGTATGGCATAGACCTTAGAAGGAGTTGCAAATCCAATAAAAACAGTTCCTACTGGTATTTCTTTGGTGCCTCCAGTTGGTCCTGCAACACCCGTTGTGGATAATGCAAAATTAGTCTTGGCAAGGCTTCTTGCACCTATTGCCATCTCCATAGCAGTCTCATAACTATAAACACCCTTTTTCTTTAAGGTTTCACTACTAACTCCCAAAATTTCTCTCTTACTCTCCTCTGTATAGACGACAAATCCTCTATCAAAGTAAGCGGAAGAGCCTGAAACCTCTGTGATTAAACTTGCTAATAATCCGCCAGTACAGGATTCTGCAGTTGAAAGGGTATATCCCTTAGCATTAAGAAGTTTTCCCACAACTACATTTAAGCTTTCATCTTCCTCACTTATGAAGTTAAGACTAAATTTTTTCTTTAAATCTTCTACTAAAGGGCTTACCTCTTCATTCACACCATAAAGGACCACTTTTACTTCAGGGACAACTGGATAATACCCAATTTTCACTTCCTTCTTGGTTGACAAACCAGCTATAAATTGATTTAGATCTGTTTCATTTAAATCAAAAAAAACTAAATTTTTTAGAATTCTATTTTCTTTGCAAGCTCCCTCGCCCTTTAACTCCCCTTCCCTTTTACATAAAATTGGAAGCACTCTATTTTTCAGTAAAAACTGAAATTGATAGGGCACTCCAGGAAGAATAAAAAGCAATTTATCTCTGTAAGGAATATAAAAACCTATCATCTCCTCTTCTTCAACCAAACTTATGGCTCCTTCAGGTAAATAGGACATTTTTTTAGCAAGTTCTGGAGTGTTTTTATATTCTTTATTGGACAAAATTGCAGATAAGACCTTCTCATTCTGTATTAAGTTTAAATCAAAGGCTTTAGAGATGGCTTCAATTGTAAGATCATCCTCTGTTGGTCCTAACCCTCCAGAAGTAATTAAAAAATCATATTCTTCAACCAATCTTCTAAGAGTTCTAATAATTATATTTTCCTCATCAGGAATAGTCACTACTTCACCAAGGAGGAAACCTGCTGCTGAAAGGACCTTTCCTGCAAATTCGGCGTTAGTGTTAAGTATACGACCTGCTATTAATTCATCTCCTATAAAAAGAAGGGCTCCTCTCATTTTAAGGTCAAATATAAATACATAACTAAAGTTACTATTACATTTGTCATAAGCCCTGCTAAAAGGTCATCTACCATGATACCCCATCCACCTTTTAGGTGTTCCAATTTACGCAAGGGGGAGGGCTTAGTTATATCAATTATTCTAAAAAAAATAAAGGCAAGAGTCAATTCTAAAAATGAGCTTTTACCTAAACAAGACAGATAGGCACCTACAATCTCATCAATAATTACTTGATCAGGGTCTTTTTTCTCAAGGACTTCTGAAGCTATTTGTGAGACTCCAATACCAAGCCCTGTCAATAACAAAAGAATGAATAAATGCCAAGTCAAAGAATGTGCAGACATCAAATAATACAAGAAAACACCTTGAATTGCTCCAAGTGTGCCTGGAAAAGGAGGCAAATAACCGATAAAACCCCCCGTGGCTAAAAAAAGAGAAATCCTCTTTCCGTTAAAAGGGGGGGTTTTCTGCTGCTTTTTCAAATTCATCATATTTCCCCAGCTCTAATAAATTTTTTAGCTTTAAAAGATACAGTCCTGCCTTAATCTTTTCCTCCTCATTTTTGAAACTTTTATTTTTAATTTGATTTTCCAAAAAGGCGTATTTAGCAAGAGCCTTTTCTTTTAAATTTTTCTCATAGGCTTCTACTTTGGAAAGAAGACTATCAGCATCAGCAAGGGCTTTCTTAAGATGCTTCTCCGCACTTAGGTAATATTTCTTTTTATACAATGTCTCTCCTTTACTCCACTTGCTCATCACTTTTTCATACTCATCTTTAAAGAGGTCTTTAGCTTTTGAAACTCTTAGGAGGACAATTTTTTCTTCAGTTTTTTGATAAAGTTCCTTAGGAGGTTTGGGCAACTCTATCCATCTTCCTAAAAGAGGAACCTTAGATAAATTAACCTTGATAGTTTCCATCGTGCTTTCTTTAAAATCTTTAAAAGACTCTAAAGCTCTCTCTTTGGCACTACAAGAAATAAGGAAAAGGTAAAGGGAAATTAAAAAAAAGGGTTTAAAGCTAAAACAACGAAATAGGAGTCTAAAATTAAGCACATTAAAAAGTTTAAAAAATTTCTTACGGTTTGTCAAGTAAATATAATCATCTGAGTGGTTCCTATTTTAAAATGTCACACATGCATAAACAGACAAAATTCTTGGGCAATTCATAAATCACCCCTACAAAATTATTTGAATTTTCTTGGTAGGCGCAGGCTAAAGTCTGCAGCTACCGGGTTTGAAATCTCTTTCTTAAAAATATATCCCTCTCTTAAAAAAACATTTTTTTAACTTCTTGACAAATTTAAATTGAATGATATATTGAATTTGAAAATGAAAATCAAATACAAAAAGTAGAAAACCTCGCTACCAGAGAGGATTAAAAAACAGAGGGGGTAAGGTATGAAAAATTTACTGTGTAGCGCTTTAGTAGCAGGAACTATTTTATTATCTGGGGCCAAGTCAATTTGGAGTGATGAAGTTGTTACCTATGAAAAAAATATTAAGCCAATTGTGGAAAAATATTGTATAGCCTGCCATGGTAATAATGCTCCACCTTATGGTGAATTTAAAAAGGAGAAAAACAAATGGATACAACTTGGGTTGGGTCCAAAAATGGATACTTATGAAGATCTAATGACCTTTGTGAATGGGGATGACGCAGGAGCTCTTATGAGACGTCTTGATGATGGCACAAATAAGCCAGATGGAAAGCCCGGAAATATGTATATATTTCTTGGCAAAACTGAAGATGAAAGAAAAGAAAACTTAAAAATTTTCAAAAAATGGGTGGGTCATTGGAGTTTGAAGCGTAAAAAAGAATGGACTGAGGAAGACTATAAAGCTATTAAAGCCATAAAATAAAGGTATTAAATCTACTTTCCTCTCTGGTAGCGATAATCCCTTGAATATCATATTTTCTGACGACTATCAAAGGTGCTCTGCGCCTCCCTGACAATTAGCAACAAGCGGACAATTAGTTGCAAGCGGATACCAAAATAATTTATTAATTATTTATAAAGGTGCGATTTTTGAGTTGTCCCCAAATTCTTAGCAACAACATTTAGCATACCAGGCAGAATTGCCTGAGAGATCCCGAAAAGAGATACTTGGGCTACCGGATACTGTGTCGCAGGCTAAAGCCTGCGGCTACCAAAAAAACGACATTTCAAAATAGGAACTAACTGCAACATTTTAAAATAGAAACTACATAAGAATTATTTCTTGAAAAACTTTTTAGGTGTAAGGTATTCAAAATAATAGGTAGGTTCTTGAAGATAAGCTACTACTTTTATTAAAAAATAATTATCAGGATTTTGGGCGATATTTTTTTTAAGACGAGAAGTTATCCAATGCGAATCCTCTACAAGATTATAAAAATAACTATCTATACCAAAAAACCCATCTACTAAATGTGCTAAAAGATGAAAAAGCTTACTTAGATAGCCTTGTGGAATTTTCTCCACATCATCAAGATTTATAATTGAGCCCTCTCTTTTAAGGTCCGAAATATAGCTTTTTAAGGTATCTTGATTTTTAGAGAGGGCTATATCTAAGAGATCACCAAAATTTTTATCTTTAGCTGAAAAGCTGCCATTTTCTTCTATTTTAAAGCTATCATATCTTACCAATTCGTATTTTTCTAAAAAATTTTTAACTTTTTCTGCTGCTTCAGAAAGATTTTTCCCTTCAACCAAAAAAAAGTGTATAAAGACTTGAGAACTCATAAATTTATGTAATTATACAATACAATGTTTTTAACACTTCATTGGATTGAAAATCTTTATCAATTTTATTATAAAAGTGGTTTTCTTTTATTGCAAGAAAAAAATCTTCAGTTTACTCCTAAATTATTTTTAGCAATCCTTCTTCAAATCTACAAACTTTCTCTTTGGGAAAAAATAGCAAAGGTCTACTTTGATAATTTAACCTTAGAAGAAAAGGAACTTGTAGAAAAGGGATTTTCATATCTATTTGCCCAGGATTTATTATCTCTTGAATTTGCTCCTTGGTTTAGGGATAATCTTCTTGGAAGGGATTTTACTCTTAAAGGTTATATAGAAGTAGCCTATGAATTTTCCCAACTCAAAGAACAAGTTAGTAAACAGGTTCAAATTCCCTTAATAGATAAATTAAAAAAACTATGTGGAGAAATTGAGGAAATCCTTGAGGAAGGAAAAGAGGTACCTGAGGATATTGTGAAAAAGTTATTTCGGCTTTACCTTTTCTTTAATGTAGTAAAAAGAATCAATCCTTCCCTACGGATAGAGCTATTAGAGAGAGCAGAAAAGCTGATCTTAAAACTTACTATGTTACCTCTTTATGAAGGAAAGCTTAAAAAATTGGAGAATGGGGTTGAGAAAATGTTCCCTGAGGTAAAGAAAAATTTTGAAGAGGAGCTACAAAAATTAATTGAAAGGTCTAAAATTAGTTAAATAGTGGGGGAACTTAAGATGGAGATAAAAGAGAAGTCAAAAGAGATAATAAGGAGGCTAAAAAAGGAATATCCTGATGTAAAGATAGCGTTAAATTTTGAAAATCCCTTTCAATTACTTATTGCCACTATATTATCAGCCCAATGTACTGATGAAAGAGTAAACAAAGTTACTCAGGACCTTTTTAAAAAATATCCAGATGCCAAGGCATTTGCTGTAGCTCCTTTAGAGGAAATAGCAGAGGCAATAAAAAGTACCGGTTTTTATCAACAAAAGGCAAAGTATATAAAGGAAGCTTGTAAGATATTGGTGGAAAAATATGGAGGAGAAGTCCCAAAAGATATGGAATCCTTACTTGAATTACCAGGTGTTGCAAGAAAAACAGCTAATATAGTGTTAGCTAATGGATATGGAATAGTTGAAGGCATAGCAGTTGATACACATGTAGCTCGTCTTTCCCAAAGATTAGGTTTGGCGAGAGCTAAGGATCCTCAAAAAATAGAAAAGGAACTTTTAGAAGTTGTGCCAAGAGAAGAGTGGTTTATTTTTCCTTTGCTTTTACAAGCCCACGGAAGAAAGGTTTGTCTTGCTAAAAAACCTAAATGTGAAGAATGTTTGCTAAAGGATATTTGTGATGCTTACTTATCCTCAAATTGATCCAGTTATATTTAAGATAGGTCCTCTACAAGTTCGTTGGTATGGTTTAATGTATTTAATTAGTTTTTTTGCCTCCTTCTTTTTGTGTCGCTATCAGTTAAAGGAGAGAGGACAAAAAGAGCTATACCCTTTCCTTGAAAATCTCCTATTTTATAGTTTTATAGGTCTAATAATTGGGGCAAGGTTGGGTTTTTGTTTCTTCTATTATCCCGATTATTTTCTTACCCATCCCTGGGAAATTCCAGCCTTATGGAAAGGTGGTATGTCCTTTCATGGAGGTGCCATAGGAGCTATCCTTACAGGTTATTTTTACATTAAAAAACATAATCAAAGTTTTCTTTACTGGGCTGATTTAATAGTTGTTACCGCTCCATTGGGTCTCTTTTTTGGAAGGATTGGGAATTTTATTAATGGAGAAATATTTGGTAAACCCACAGATCTTCCTTGGGGGATGATCTTTCCTGAAGGCGGTCCTGTGCCAAGGCATCCTGTCCAACTTTATGAATCTTTAGTTACAGGTCTTCTTTTATTTCTTTTGTTATGGAGTTTAAGAAAAAAACCTTGGAAAGATGGCACAAAACTTGCCCTTTTTCTTATTCTTTATGGAACTTTGCGTTTTCTTTTTGAATTTCTAAGAGTACCTGCACAGAGTTTTTCCCTAATTTTGGGTTGGATGACTATGGGGCAGGTGCTTTGTTTGGCAATGATCTTAACTGGGATATTTTTAATTTTCTTTCTCTATAGAAAATAAAGCTTCTAAATCTTTGGCTAAATTTTTGGCTAAAAGAAAATTTTCTAAAAAGACTTTATAAGCCCTCTCTCCCCCTTTGATTAAGTCATTATTTAGATTTTGACAATTTTTACAAAAAAGTGTTCTAATTTTTTTGGCAAAGGGATTTTTAAGTTGAATATGGGCGTAGAGATGCTCATCTTGCTTAGAAAGTCTTCTAAGTATTTCCAATTGTTTTAAAAAGCTAGGAGTATAGAGGGAAAGAATTTCTTCTAGAGAAAACTTAGTATCTTTAAGGGTTTTAGCAAGAATTATCTGTATAAAATGATTAAGTGCTTGAACAATAGCCATAACTTCATCATGTTTTTTAGGTGGAACACAAACTATTCTTAGCCCCTCTTCTTTGCAAAGAGAAACCAACCAAGAAGCAAAGTTTTTTCCCCTCAAAGGATAATAAGCAATGGTTTTTCCTTTAAGATCTTCTTCAAAAGGTCCAAAAAGGGGATGAGTTGCCAAGAGTTCTCCTTTTTTTAGATATTTTTTCATTATTTTTGCTGGTTCATATTTAAGAGAGCATATATCCATTATCCAATGGGAATCTCTAACCAAGGGAGCCATTTCCATAATAACTTTTGGAAAAATTTCTATAGGTAGGGAGATTAGGATAATTTTGGCTTGGTTCAGAAGTTTATTAAGGGGAAGCCCTACTTCTTTATCTGATATAAGAACATTATAGCCTTTTTTTTGAAAAAATCTTTTAAAAAGGCTTCCCATTTTACCAGCGCCACCGATAATTCCAATATTAAAGTTTTCTTCCATAGTACCCCCTATTTTAAGCAACCTCTGAGAGTTTTAGTCTTTCTTCCCATCTTTTAAAAAGTTCTTCCTTAAGAGCAGGGTATTCTTCTAAATTAGGTGATTTTTTGATTAATTCAAAAGCCGCCTCTTTTGCCAAAAGAAGCAAATCTAAATCCTTTACAGGATCAGCCTTTTTAAACTCCAAAAAGCCTGATTGTTGAGTACCAAGAATTTCTCCAGGTCCTCTTAATTTTAAATCTTCCTCTGCAATCTTAAAGCCATCGTTAGTTTGACATAAAATTTGCAATCTCTTATAGGCATCACTGTGGAAGGAGATATTGTAGGCAATTAAGAAACAATAGGATTGTTTTTCACTTCTTCCTACTCTTCCTCTTAATTGATGCAATTGAGATAGTCCAAAGCGTTCTGCATGTTCTATAACCATAACTGTTGCATTGGGCACATCTACTCCTACTTCAACTACTGTGGTTGAAATAAGCACATCAATCTCTCCTCTCTTAAAAGCTTGCATAATTTTTTCTTTTTCAACAGAGCTCATCTTACCATGAAGTATCTCTACTTTAAAGTCTTTAAAAATGGTATTTTTAAGCTCTTCTCCATAGGTTAAAAGCGCTTTTAAATTTAAATTTTCTGACTCTTCAATTAGAGGCAAGATTACATAGGCTTGATGTCCCTTATTTAGTTCCTCTTTTACAGCTTCATAGGCTTTCTCTTTGTTATAGTGGAGATATAGTTTAGTAATAGTAGGTTTTCTACCTTTTGGCATTTCCTTGATAAGAGATACCTCTAAATCTCCATAAACAGTGAGGGCAAGCGTTCTTGGTATCGGAGTTGCGGTCATAACTAAGGTATCGGGAAGGAACTCTTTAGCCTTTTCTCTTAGAGCAGCTCTCTGTAGCACTCCAAAACGGTGTTGCTCATCAATAATGACTAATCCAAGGTTTTTGAACTCTACATTTTCTTGAAAGAGGGCATGAGTTCCTATGACAAATTTTATATAGCCTGTAGATAAGCCATGGTATATTTCTCTTTTCTTAGAGGGAAGAGTCCCCCCTGTGAGGAGCGCACATTGAATAGTCATAAGTTGGACATATTGTCTAAAGTTACGATAGTGTTGTTCTGCTAAGATCTCTGTTGGCGCCATTAGAGCCACTTGATATCCATTCTCTATAGCAATAAGTGCTGCTATAAAAGCAACAACTGTCTTCCCACATCCCACATCCCCTTGGATAAGTCTATTCATAGGTACAGGTTTTGCCATATCTGCCTTAATCTCTTCTATTACTCTTTTTTGGTCCTGGGTTAACTCAAAAGGAAGCTTTTTTAAAAATTCTTCAACTAATTTACTCTCTACACGAAAGGCTATCCCTTTAGTTTGAGTAATTTTACTCTTTCTAAGGGCTAATCCTAACTCTAAAAAAAAGAGCTCTTCAAAGGCTATGCTTTTGTAAAAGAGATTATTTTCATTTAATAACTCATCCAAAGAAAGATTTGGGTCTGGTAAATGCAATTGTTTTAAGGCTTCTTTTAAAGGTAAGAAACCATATGTTTTGAGAATTTCAGCTGGTATTAGATTATCTACATAATCAATATATTCTTTTACAGTTTCTTGTATAAGGTTTCGCAGTGTTTTTTCTGGAATATTTTCCACTCCTGGGTAGATAGGTATGATTTTTCCCAATTCCCTTTCAAGTTTCTCTTCCTCATCTTCGCTTAGTGTTTCTGGATGGTGCATTTCTAAAGTTTTAAGAAAGCCCTTTACCTCGCCAATGGCATAAATTCTTTTTCCCACAGGATAAAGACCTCTCCAAACCTTTTCATTAAAATTAAACCATTTCAGCACAAGAAATCCTGTTCCATCTGCTATGAGGACTTCATAAGTTTTCCTTTTACCATAAAAGTTTACGCCGCTTCTCAAAATTTCACCAAAAACTACAGCCTGTATATCTTCTCTTAATTCTCCTATGGGCGTTATTTTCCTTCGGTCTTCATAATGTTTGGGTAAAAAGTATAGAATATCTTCCACTGTACTTAAGCCTTTTTTAGATAATTTTTTAAAAAGTTTGGGTCCAACCCCTTTAATATAGCTAAGGGATGTGGAAAGGCGCTCTTTATGTGCTCTATAGGTAGGTAGATCTGGAATAGCTTCCACCTCAATCTTATGAGTTATAGAGCTTTGAGAAGGGTTTAAGATCAGCTCTTTAAGCCTTATTAATCTCTCTTTTTTTTCATCTAAAGGCAGATTGTCAAAATTATGACAAAGTTTTTCTAAGCTTAGTAGATAATTTTGGGGTAGATGGGAAGGAGCTCTTTTTAGTAATTCAAGAAAGGTGCGTTCTGGTTTGCTTTTTGCAAGGAGACTATAATTGTTTTTACTAAGAGATTCTATAATCTTTAAAAAATTGTCTCTCCATTCATTCATTTGGGCTGTAAGTAAGGCAAAAAATTTTCTAAATTTTTAATTATGTTATTAAGTTCAAATATTTTCTCTAAATTTCCATGTTTAAAGGCACCTTTTAGGAAAATATCACATTTTCTTTTGGCTTCACCTAAGATTAGTAATTTTTCTTCTGGTTTTAACAAAAAGGAATATAATTTGTATATTTTTAAAAGGGCTTTTACTCTGTAAAAATCCAAACCCTTTCTTGCAGAAAGCTGATCTTCTCTACCACCACTTTTAATAACTAAGGGTTTTTTAATAAGTGCTATAGGATAAAATAAGGCTACTCTTAACCAAAATTCATAATCTTCGCATACAGGAAAGTCCACATCAAAAAGTCCTACTTTTTTAAAAATTTCTTTTTTCATAAGGACCGTTGAAATAGAGACAACACATAATTTTACTGCTCGATCTAAAAAATATCCTGAAGCTTTTTTATGGTATTTTTTAGGATTAATTTTTTTTGTACCTTTAAACCATATTTCATCACTTTGCACAAGGTGATATTGGGGATGGCTTTCTAAGAATTCTATTTGTGTTTCAATCTTGTTCTTTACAAAGGCATCATCACTATCCAAAAAGGCTATATAAGTTCCTTTGGAATGTTCTATGCCTCTGTTTCGTGCGAAAGAGGGTCCAAAGTTTTTGGGAAGTCGTATATACTTTAATTTATATTTGGATGCAAGATAAGGGGTATTGTCTTTAGAACCATCATCTACCAAAAGCAGTTCTATATTAGGATAGGTTTGATTTAATACACTTTCTATTGCTACAGGAAGAATATAAGCTCTATTATATGTAGGGATAATGACACTAACTAAAGGAGGCATATATTTCTTAAGATTTTCTAACCATATCTTTCATACTTGTCAAGGGTTATGTCTCTTATATTTGGTAGTTGGAGGCTTTAGCTTGCGAGATTCCTGGTAGGAGCAGGCTTTAGCCTGCGAGGGAATCAGCGCAAGATAAAGCTTGCGGCTACCTAATGCGGGGAAACCAGATAAACCCTGCGCAAGTTTTAGCTTCCGTGGAGAATAAGGCTTGTCATCCTTGGCAGAAGCCATAAAAATTAGCGGCAAAGGTGTATTTGAAAATAGAAAAAAAGTGTAAAATAATTATAGGATTACCAGTGGTGAAGATTATTTTAGACATAGATGGAAAGAGAGAAATTTTTTCTTCAGGTATTGAATGAAAAGGAGAGATTAATTTTAAAAGATCTTTTTTTTCACGAGCCCGATTGTGCAAAATTTATTTCTCGAAGGCTTCGCTTAGACTTGAAAGAAACTATGGAAAGTCTTAAATTGTTAGAAAATATGGGTATAATTGAGAGGACCTTGGCAACCTTTATTAAAAAAGGGAAAATTTTTAAGCACAGGAACCATACTTATTATGAGATTAAAAGAGAATGGAAAAATTTTTTAAAGAAATATTTTTGGGAAAGGAGTTAAAATGACAGAGGAATTAGAAATTAATTTTGCAGAATTACAAGAAGGAGAAATTGTAGATGTACCTGAAATTTTGCCTATGATGGCTATAAGGGATATGGTGCTTTTCCCTTCTATGGTAGTTCCTCTTTTTGTAGGAAGACCCAAGTCTCTAAAGGCAATGGAGGAAGCCCAAGCACGAGATAAGTTAATTGTCTTAGTTACGCAAAAGAAGTCTCGTATAGAAAATCCTGAAGAGAAAGATCTTTTTAAAATTGGAACCATAGCTTTGATACTTAAAAGTATTAATCTTTCAGAAAATAGGAAAAAAGTCATCGTCCAAGTTCTATCTCGCGTTGAAATTGAGGAGTTTATAAAGAGCGAGCCCTATTTTGAAGTAAAGATTGAGCCTTGCAAGGAAAGAGAGCCTGAGGTAATCACCCCTGAAATAGAAGCTTTAATGCGATCTGTAAAAGAAAATGTGGAAAAATTATTAAATTTGAAAAATATCCTCAATCCAGAAATCTCCCATGCTATTCAATCTATAGAGGAACCTGGCAGACTTTCTGACTTAGTTGTTACTTATCTCAAACTGAAGGTACCTACCGCTCAAGATCTTTTAGAAACTCTGGGTGGTGAAGAAAGATTAAAGAAGGTTTCTAAAATTCTCATACAAGAAATAGAGATAATTACTTTGCAGAATAAAATACAAAGTGAAGCTCAAGAAGAAATGGGGAGAACCCATAGAGAATATTTTTTAAGACAGCAATTAAGAGCTATTAAAAGGGAACTGGGTGAAGAAGAGGATATTGAATCAGAAATAAAGGACCTAAAGAAAAAGATAAAAAAAGCCAAAATGCCAAAGAAGGTAGAGGAAGAAGCTCTGCGCCAGCTAAAGCGTTTGGAGATGATGCATCCAGAAGCTGCCGAGGCAACAGTTATTAGAAACTACTTAGAATGGCTGATAGAACTTCCCTGGAGTATTTCTACAAAAGATAACCTTGATTTAAAAAAAGTGAAAGAAGTTTTAGATGAGGATCATTATAATTTAGAGAAGATAAAAGAGAGGCTATTAGAATTTTTAGCAGTGAAAAAGATTAACCCAAAGTCAAAGGGTGCTATTTTATGTTTTGTTGGTCCGCCTGGAGTTGGAAAAACAAGCCTTGGCAAGTCTATAGCCCGGGCTCTTGGAAGGAAATTTGTGAGAGTTGCCTTAGGAGGTGTAAGAGACGAGGCTGAAATTAGGGGGCACAGAAGAACCTATGTGGGAGCTTTGCCAGGACGAATTATTCAAGGGATAAAACAGGCAGGAGTAAATAATCCTGTTTTTCTATTAGATGAGATAGACAAACTCTGCATTTCCTTTCAAGGAGATCCTGCTGCTGCTCTGTTAGAAGTCCTTGACCCTGAGCAAAACAAAGAATTTGTAGATCACTATTTAGATGTGCCCTTTGACCTTTCTAATGTCTTTTTTATTGCCACTGCTAATATGGTTGAACCCATCCCAAGAGTGCTCTTAGATAGAATGGAAGTAATCTATCTTTCAGGTTATACCTTCAAAGAAAAATTGGAGATTGCTAAAAGATATTTAATACCCAAGCTAATTAAAGAACATGGTTTGAAAAAAAATGATTTAATTCTCACGGATGATGTGATTTTGAAGGTTATTGAGGAGTATACTGCAGAGTCTGGAGTTAGGGAACTTGAGCGTAAACTTGCTGCTCTCTGTAGAAAAATAGCAAGAAAGATAGCAGAAGGGCAAAAAGGTCCTTTTGAGGTTACCGTAGATAACCTACAAGATTTTCTTGGACCACCTGAATTTATAGAAGATCTTAGGCTTTCTGAAGATGAAATTGGAGTAGCCACTGGGTTAGCTTGGACCCCTAATGGAGGAGAAGTTCTTTATGTTGAAACTGTAGTTATGCCAGGAAAGGGTAATTTAATCTTAACGGGCTCTCTTGGTGAAGTAATGAAAGAAAGTGCTCAAGCAGCTCTCTCATACATTCGCTCTCGCTATGAAGAATTAAAGTTAGACCCAAAATTTCATACTAAATATGACCTCCATGTCCATGTGCCATCAGGTGCTATTCCAAAGGATGGTCCAAGTGCAGGCGTAACGATGGCAATCTCCATTATTTCTGCTCTCACTAAAAGACCGGTCTCTAAAGAGTATGCTATGACAGGGGAAATTACCTTAAGAGGAAGAATACTTCCTGTAGGTGGAATAAAAGAGAAAGCCTTGGCAGCTTTAAGAAAAGGCATAACTAAGGTGATTATCCCTGTGCAAAATGAAAAGGATCTGCAGGAAATTCCAGAGGATCTTAGATCACAAATTACTTTTATAAAAGTTTCACATTTAGATGAAATTATAAAGCTCCTGTTAAAATAATTAGGTATGAATGAGGCTAAAAGAAGAGGTCGAAAAGCTAAAGAGAGTTTGGAGCATATTCGTAAAGAACCTATTGAAGTAGTAGACGAGCATTGTAATACTCTTGGTATTTTGCCCCGAGGAGAAGTTCATACCAAGGGGCTTTTTCATAGGGCAGTCCATGTTTTTCTCTTTAATTCTAAGGGTGAGATTTATTTACAAAAGAGAGCTTATGACCGTGAGGAGAATCCGGGGCTCTGGAGTTCTTCTGCCTCAGGGCATATAAAAGCAGGTGAAGCCCTTTATTCTGCTGCAAAAAGAGAACTTTTAGAAGAATTAGGGTTAAAGGTAAAATTAGAAGACCTTCTGCAGATTCCACCCTGTCCAGAAACTCATTGGGAATGCACTACCCTTTTTATAGGGTATACGGATAAAAATCCTAAACCGAATCCCAAAGAGATAATAGAAGGAAGGTTCTTTTCAATTCAAGAATTAGAAAAACTTTTGGAGGAGACTCCTGAAATCTTTAGCCCTATTTTTAGATATCTCTGGAAGCTTTATAAAGGGAACATATCTCGGGAATAAGATGGGCTAATCCTTCCTTTTCAAGAATGGTGCAAAGCAAGGTAAAATTTTTTCCTTTAATATAATCTACAAGGGGTGCCAAGGCAAAAATTTGTAGCTTTTTTTCTTTTTCTTCTTGATTGAGATTACTTTTTAATATTTCCTCTCTAATCTTCTTCATAAGTATTAGGTAAATTTCATATTCTTTGCCAAAATATTCTTCAAGGATTTCTCTAATTCTTCTGGCTACCGCTGGACTTGCACCACCTGTGGAAATAGCGATCGTTAGATCCCCTCTTTGAATGGTTGAAGGTACAATAAAGGAGCAATACTCAGGTTTATCAACAACATTACAGGGAATTTTTTTCTCTTCAGCTTCTGAAAAGATTGATTTTTGCGTCTCAGGGTCGTTTGTGGCAGCAATAACCAAAAAGGCACCTTCCAAATCACCCTTTTGGTAAAAACGATTTTCCCAAAGTATTTTTCCTTTTTCTGCTAAAGCTTTAAGCTTAGGTGTGAGCTCAGGTGAAATTACCTTTACTTTGGCGTTACATTGTAAAAGAGTATTTATTTTGCGTTCTGCAACCTTTCCACCACCAATCACTACTACCTCTTTGTTTTCTAATTTCAGAAAAATGGGATAATATTTAGTCAATTTCTCCCCAACCCTCTAATTTATGATGCCAAAACTGGGTAGCCTTTGGATATATTTTCTTAAATTTTACAAAGAGATAGTTATTTTTCCATACCTTCTCTAAAACCTCAATATTAACTCTTGCTAATTTAAAATGGGCAAGGAGGGCTAAAAAATTCTCTTCCTTTTTAAAGCGCACATTAAATATCTCCTCACAAATTTCTTTGCTTTTTAGAAGCCTCAAGGCATCTTCAAAAAGATATTTTCCTAAATCTCTAAGGATTTCTTCTTTATATTCTTCAAATTCATAGAGACTTGTTAGGAGTCTTATTAGCCGAAGACTAATATAATTGGGATCTACTTCTCCTAAAAAGGGAAATACTATTTTTAAGTCCATAAGGTTAGAATAGGGGGTTACATATTTAATCCGTGTGTCATTTTTTTCTGTTTTAAAAACAAATCCTTCTCTTCCTTCTATGTGATATCTTTTTATCGTAGCCTTAATGAACTCATAGTCCTTTTCCGGGTCAAAGGGTCCTAAAATTTCAGGATGATTAATTTTAAATTCTTTTAATAATTTTATTTTTTTTGAAACCTCAAGAAATTCTCCCTTTTCCCAGTCCACTATGTCAAAGACAAAAAAATTAATATCTTCCTTTATATAAGGTGGCCATTCGCTTACAAAAGGGTTTTCAGGTCCTGCTACTTCGCAGCAGACATAATAATGGGGAAATTTTTCAAAAAACTCTGGAAGAGTTGGCAGAAAATCTACCCATCTATCAGTGGCAAAAGGGCAAATATAACCTCTTCGTGTAAAGGCTAAAATAACATTCTCCACTTTAACTAACCTGACATTATAGCCCTCTATTTTTTCTTCTGCATAGAAGGGATGAGATAGATAGCGTTTTAGCCCTGTTTTTAAAATATATATTCTTGGTATTGATGGATAACCTTTTATAAAAAGTTTATCATTAAAAAAAGTTCCTACGGGGTAATTTTTAAATTCTTTATTAAGTCTAAAAAAGGCGAAGTCTTTCCATGTGGTGAAAATAAGTTTTGCCTTATCATATGCTTTTTCCCATTCCTCATAAGGAATCCTTTTTAAATGAGGATTTTTCTCCCAAAAGCTTTTTAAAATTTTTTTTATTTCCTCATGTTCTTTCAATTATGACCTCTCCTTTTTCGTGGACTTTACCTGATATTTTAATTTTTATATCTAAAAATTGGGGGATTAACCAGGCTTGTGTTAAAAGATGGTTTGTGACTTGACTAACAGTATATGTAAAAAATTTATTTTTACTTTGAAGTAAGACCAAGGCGGAAGGAAGTAGAAGTTGATCTCCCAAATAGGGATCAAACTGAGCCTTTGAATTTAAGAAATTTAAAAAAGACAGTGCTGCCTCTTTCCCTACTTTTTCTGCTGGAACTCCTTTTTTTCCAAGGGAGGTAAAACCAGCATATTTTTCACCATCTCTACCATATACAAATAGCATAGTTCCAGGCGAGGTGCTTGACAATTTTATTTTTGTAATTTTAGCTAAAAGATTGGCATTACTTAAAAGTTCATAAGCAGCTTTAGCTTGCCTTTCTATGATATGAGTAGGCAGGTCTTCACTACTCAAGCTTAGCACCTCCACTTCTTCAGCCCTAAATCCCGGAGTAAATTTAGGCAGATTGAATAGGGTTATTTTCTCAATCTGAGCCCTGATTTTTCCTCCGCCTTTTGGATAAAAGCCAGCTCTTTCAAGTAAGAGGGTAAAATTAAATCCAAAAGAGACGAGTACAGGTTGGAAAACCTTTTCCAAATAGTGAAAAGTAGGGGAAAAGGGAACATGAGTACCACCTTGAAGAATTAGCGTGCCCCCTTCTGAGAAGGCTAAGGGATATAAAAGGGTTTGAAAGAGTAATGAGGTAGAACCTGCCGTGCCAATGTCAAAGAAATAGGTAGCCCTTTTTGGTCTTTTTTGTGGGATAAAGATTATTTCCTGAGAATGGAGTTCTTCGCCTTTTGTGATGGCAGAAGTGAGTTCACGACAGGCTTTTAGACAAGCTAAGTGTTGGGGCTGAAGACCAGGTTTTGGTCTTTTCGCTCTTATGTTATAAAGCTTTATAGGCTTTAAGAATAT